>CAJWFU010000221.1:0-5065 GCA_913031315.1 uncultured Phycisphaerae bacterium
CCTTGCGGGAAACGGATTTTGAATCCGTCGCGTCTGCCAATTCCGCCACTCCGGCTGCTTGAATGTCTCGCCGATCGAACTTGATCGACCCGACGCCGACATTCTAATGCATCGTCGTGGGTCGTCCGTCTCGAATCCATGATCGATACCGGGATTCTCTCGTTTCGAGCACCCAACCACCCCTGGCATCAGCCCCGGGACAGGGTCAGGAACTCCGCGGAGCCTTCGCGGCAAGGATCGTTCGGCCACTTCCGAATCGAACCCAACCGCTGACGATCAGGAGCAGGATGCCGCAGGCGAAAGTCGCCCGAGTCGGCGAGACATCGAACGCCGGTACCACGACCGAATAAAGACCCGATGCGATGCTCATCAACAAGAAACTCATCGCGTTGGCGGTGGCCAGGACCCGAGCTCGATCCGACGCCGGCGTGCAGAGTTGCTGGATTGCCTGCAGCGGAATCAGGAAGAATCCTGCCGCCACGCCGGCGAGCAACAGGCAACACCAGAGTTCCCAGAAGGAAAGATCCGTAGGCTTGAGGATTCCCAGCAGACAGAAGACCAGCCCCGTCCCGAGTCCTCCGAGGGCGACGAAACCACCGCGAATGCGATCGCCCGAAATCCGTCCCGCGACCAGGCAGCCGATGCCGATTCCCAACCCGACCGCCGCCAGGAGATACGACGCCCACGCCGGATCCAGGTGCAGATAGGGGCGATACTCGGGGATCACCGCAAGTACCACGATCGCCGCGGCGTAGAACCAACCCCAGGCCAGAAGGGACTTCCAGACCAGACCCGGACGGATCAGCCTGATCGCGGTGAGATATGGTCCGAATGGATTCCACTTCCACGGCAATTCGGGGGCCACCGGTGACAGACCCCGGAGCAACAGGCTCGACAGGAGACCGAAGATCGCCAGTGTGGGAATCGCGACGCCCACCCAGTACGGGTGGATCTGAAGGAGAACACCTCCACCGCCGATGCCCAGCAGAATGGCGATGTTGGTGGTCATGTTCACGAAGCCGTTGGCCTCGTTCACCCGATCTTCGTCCACGATCTCGGGGATACAACCGTACTTGGCCGGACTGAAGAAGGCGGATTCACTCGCCAGGAGTGCGAAGGCCGTGAGCACGATCCATGGATCGTCGAGCAGAAACCCGAACAATGCCAGAACCCCGATCGGTATCTCGAACAAACGGGTGAGGATGATGATCCGGTCCTTGGGCCACCGGTCGGCCATCTGCCCCGCCCATCCCAGCAGAAGGACGAACGGAACGGTCAGCAAAAGGTTGACGTAGCCGGTACCCCCGGGCCCCATCGACCCGCTCCAGGTTCCCCCTCCGGCGACGGCGAGAAGCAATGCCGACTTGAGTATGTTGTCATTGGTCGCCCCCGCGAACTGGGTCAGGACGAGGCCGATGAATCGCTTGTTCCAGAGTCCGCGACGCTTCATGGAAGAGGCTCCCGAGGGTTGCGTGGATCCTAACCCAAGGGGTTTCTCACCGGGATCGGATTTGGCACTGGCATCGGACGAACAATCCAACGACGATGGAGGGGATGCACCACACTCCGCCATCCAGACGACATCGATTCGCCCGAATCGCTCTCGGCGTGTCCGCCGGGGTGCTTCTCCACGCCGCTTCCGGCGTCACCGCCTCCGCCTCCTCGGACCCCCCGCCCGAGGTCGCGGTGCCGGCTTCGCTCCCCACCGGACACTCCCACAACGATTACTACCAGCCAAAGCCACTCCTGGACGCGCTCGAGCTTGGTTTCGGGAGCATCGAAGTCGATGTCTTTCCCGAGGGAGACGCCCTTCTGGTCGGACATCATGAGAGGGAGCTCAAGCCCGAGCGAACCCTCAAGGCCCTCTACCTGGAGCCCCTGCTCGCGCGATGCCTTGCCGCGGGAGAAGCCACCGGGCCCCTCCCCGCGGGAGGTCGCCTCACCCTGCTGATCGACATCAAACGGCACGGCGAACGAGCCCTGGAAATCCTCCTCCCTGCTCTGGAACCTCTCCGTCCCTGGCTTCGGCGGGTCGAAGGCGATCGAGTGATTGAAGGCCCGATCGAGGTGGTGCTCTCGGGTGCCCGCCCGATGAAGACGGTCGCCGCCTTGTCGTCGCGTTCAGTGTTCATCGACGGCCGCATCGGAGACCTCGATGCCAATCCATCCCCCGCTCTGGTTCCGATGATCTCCACCGCGATGCATGCCGCACTCGGTACCTATGGGATCTCCGGGCTCGATGAATCAGCACGAGCCAGACTCCGGATGCTGGTCCGGCGAACCCACGATCAGGGACGCCGACTTCGATTCTGGGGCCACGTCGAATCACGAGCGGTCTGGACGGCGTTGGTCGAGGCGGACGTCGATCACATCGGGACCGATCGCCCGAAAATGCTGGGCCTCTGGTTGGCCGGGAACGACCCTCGCTGCGATTCCTGAGCGAAGCCAAGCCATTGCGGCGACAATGCTTTCATGCCAGCCCCCGCCACCCTTGCCGAACTCCGCGACGCCTGGAAGCCTCTGAATGAAATCCACCGGTCTGGACGTCGTTACTCCGACGGCGTCCACCTCCGCATCTATCGCTGCCTCTCCTGGGCGGATCGAGCCGAGGTCCTGGCGAGCGACGACGAGGATCTCGCCTTCATTCTTCGAACCATCGGATTCAATGCCCTCTGGGGTCAGGAATACCGCCCCGGCGAGGAACGCCCATCCCAGCTGAAGGAATGCACCCGTTTCCTGCTGGATCTGTCCGCCATCGATGCCCGGGATCGACTCCTCGGCTGGATCTGCGACGCCGACCCGCTGCTCGACGACATCTACGCCAATCAGTTCTTTCATCGGGAGTTCTGGAGCGAACCGGGATCGGAGGATCTCGGCGGTCAGGAACGGATCACCGAGAAAATCGACGGATGGCGTCGTGATCGTCGGGCGGAGCGGCTCTTCGAAGAATTCATTCGCCGCATGCTCCTGCTTCGCGGTCAGTTGATCCATGGGAATGCCACCCTGGGCGGGAAGGTCAATCGCTCGACCGTTCGCCCCGCAGCCGAAGCCATGGATCACCTGCTTCGCCGGTGCGTGTCCGTCCTGGTGCTGGATGGCGGTCACACCACGGATCTCCGCTGGAACCCGGTCCCCTATCCGCCCACACCCGAAATCGGCTCCGCCGACCGTTGAACCCCCGCCACTCAGGAAGACAACAGACCAAGGGCAGCCATCTGCCGGGTGGCGGTGCCCGCCCAGTCCCGATTCGCCGCGGGACTCGCGGGGGAAGGATGAAGCACCGTCCCCACTTTCAATCCCGACAATTCCTCCTCGTCGGCGATCAGGTCTCCCAGGCAATCCTTGAGCCGGCGAGTGGCATGCGCTCCCACCCCGATCACCATCCGCGGCTCCAACGTCTTGACGATCGCCCGCAACGATCGATCACAGGCGTCGAACAGCGGGACGCGTTCCTCGACCGGAAGCTTGTCCGGGGTGCGATTGCGTCCTGAATCCTCGAGAAACGCCAGCGGACAGTCGTTCCAGATGAAGAAACGTTCGAAGAACGCCTCCGGTCCGTCGAAATGTTCGGAGACCCAGCTCCACAGCCGCCGCCCGCTGACTTCGCTTCGCGTACAGGAGAAGCCTTCGATCGGTCGCTTCGGATGCTCGATCTCCGGCTTCTTGACCGGCTCGTCGATCCCCAGAAAATCGCGAACGTGGGCGACCTCGCCGAAGGGCACCCCGGTCTGCGCCATGCCCCACGGCCCCGGGTTCATTCCCAACAGGAGCGCGTCGATCCCTCGATGGGCCATACCCAGATATCGCCGATGCGACTTCCACGCGTAGTCGAGCGGGTTGTAGACCACCTCCACCGGATCGGCGAACGACAGCGCGTCGACCGTGCTCGAGAGCTCACGAGCGATTCGAACCAGTTTGCGAGTGACGGCGGGATCGGCATCGTTGGGCATCGAATCATCCTCGATGCGAAAGGCTCCGAACGCAACCTCTCCGCATCCCGAACCGGTCAATAGGGAGTTCGAACCATGATCGAGCCGGGCGCGGCACGAAGATCGAGAAAGGCTCGACGAAGACTCGCCGGGCCGACGGGGGTTCGAATCGAATGCAACCAGCCCCTGGTCCCGTCCCCCCGGATCTCCGCCGCATCGAGAATCGCGGCCCTTCGCAACGCCACCAGTCGACCGATGCCCGCGACGGATTCATTCACCTCGGCCGAGCCTTCACCGAGGTGTGGTACCAACGCGGCACGGAGTCCGTCGACCACCACGGCGTCTTCATCACCGACGAATCGACGCATGAACTCGATCCAGATCGAATCGACTTGATGCGACTCCAACACTCGACGCCCGCGTTCGACATCGACTTCATCCAGCAACCACCATCCCTGGAGCAAGCCTCGAACATCGAACGCGGAAAGCTCGGCGATCGCCGCCTCCCGCCGACGAATCTCCGCGACCAGATCGGTGTCGGCGCGGACCTCGTCCCGGACCGCCCTCGGAACCCTCGCCCCCGCGAGGGCGTGGCCGGGCGCATCCGAAAGACTCGCGTGGGTGAGATGGTGCTCGATGAGGTAGTTCCACTGCCGAGCGAGATCACTATTGCCCATGCGAAGATTCCGCGTGGCATGATCCTCCAGAAGCCCACTCCACCACGGACGGTGTCGCAGCAGGTCCCGGGACGCCGCGACGACCCCGTCAAGATCGAGATCTCGCCTCGCTCGATACAAGCGACGACGCCATCGAGTGTTCGTGGCGAAGAGATGCAGCAACTTCTGATGCCGGGTGGTCCATCCCTGATCGAGCGAGCTGATCGCCCGATCGAGTCGAGCGTGAGAACCATCCGCATCGTCATCCAGAAGAGCGAGGTCGATCGCGATCATCGATTCATGAGCGGGCTGCTGATAGAGCAGATGGTCACCGAGAAGGCCGGGCGGCAGATCACCTCGCCCACCCGCCCCATGGCCTGGGAATCCGAGGCGATCATCGAGATCACCCCCATGTCATGCAGGATGTCCTCGGCGGCGATGGTTTCGCGGCGGATACGCGAATCGGCGAAGGCCACATCC
>CAJWFU010000222.1:0-5024 GCA_913031315.1 uncultured Phycisphaerae bacterium
AGGGAATCAATGATGCGTCGGTAGGCCCAGGCCCGCGATCGCGGATCCTCCATGGAACTGATCTCGGCGACTTGAGCACCGATTTCGGCTCGACGTGCGGAGTCCAGTCCGAAGCCTTCCCCGAGGGAAACGGCTTCCAGGGCGATCGCGTAGACCGCGGCGCAGGAACCGGGATCGCCATCGTTGAAGATGGGTGCGCCTCGGCCGACGGCACTCTCGAGCAGGGTTTCGAGGGGCTCGATCTGGCGGGGCGGAAGCAGGACGCGATCGATCAGGTGTACGACACCGTTGCCGCCATCGACGTCGGCGGTTTCCACCACCGAGTCGGCGACCAGCAGACGACCCCGAACCGCATCGAGTTCGAGCGAGGTACCGGCCAGCGTCTCGATCGAATCCCGGCCCACGAGGTCAGAGGCCTTGTATTCACCGGCGACGACGTGGTGCTTGAGAATTCTCTGAAGTGTGGGGCGTCCGGCGGGGGTGAGAAGACTTTCGAGCGTCCTCTGGTCCACTCGCCCGAAGGCCTCGTCGGTGGGGGCGAAGACCGTGAACGGTCCTTCACCGGACAGTGCGTCCGCCAGACCTGCGAACTTCACCGCGGCGACCAGAGTGTCGAGGCGGCCGCTTCCGACGGCGACCGAAGGAATCGTCTTGTCCTGTGAGGTCTGGGTCGAAGACACCGTCTGAGCCCCCATGCTGGAGGTCGAGGTGCAACCCACGGCCATCAGCGGAGTGGGGAGCGTGGCGGCGATCATTCCGAACGCGGTGGAGCCCGCGAGGAGGACGGGGGCGACGAAGGTGACTCGGGATCCGAACATTGGGCGACTCCTGGTTGGGGCCGCCGAAACGTGCGGGGGCGACCGTGGTGACCAGAGTCTTCGGAGACGGGCTTCGTCGGATTCGCGGAGAGCCGTTTCGTAGACCGGATTACCGCGATTAGGCTCTGGAGGCCACTTCCCGGGGGATTGATCCCAACGGTTCCTGGCGTCTCGAGCATCCTGTCCGGCGATTCCGGAGTCTCAGTCGTTCACCAGAACCACATCGGTGGGGTCGATGGCGAGCCGGATCGGACTGCCCTTCGAGCGATCAATGCGGGGGTGGAGTTCACGGACCCGAATCGAGGCCTTGCCGGCCCGGACCCCGAGTTCCGCGGAGTCTCCAAGGAAAATCGAGTCTTCAACCGTCGCGTCGAGGAGCGTCCAGTCTCCAGAGACGGTCTGCGATTCTGAAAGGATCCTGATCGCTTCCGGCCGGATGCTCAGGGTGGTCCGAGTTCCAGTGGCGCAATCTTCATCGGCCTTGACCCGGATCGCTCCTGCGTCGGTGTCGAGGGTCGAGAATCCTCCGCCGGCGTTCGTGACCGATCCCTGAAGGAAGTTGGTCTCGCCCAGAAAGCTCGCCGTGAATCGGGTGCCTGGACGGACGTACAGGTCCCGGGGCGTTCCGACCTGTTCGACCTTGCCGTCTCGCAGCACGGCGAGGCCGTCGGCGAGCGAAAGTGCTTCTTCCTGGTCGTGGGTGACGTAGATCGTGGTGATCTCCGCTTCGTCGACGATGCGGCGGATTTCGGTCCTCATCTCCAATCGCAGCTTGGCATCGAGATTCGAGAGTGGCTCGTCGAGGAGGAGAACGCCTGGCCGGAAGGCCAGGGCGCGGGCGAGGGCCACGCGTTGTTGCTGGCCGCCGGAAAGCTGGGTCGGCTTGCGATCTCCGAGGGTGGTCATTCGAACCAGTTCGAGGGCCTCCCCGACCCGGGTCCGCAATTCCGCCTCCGGGGTCTTTCTGACGCGAAGCCCGAACGCCACGTTCTCGAAGACCGAGAGGTGAGGCCAGAGGGCATAGCCCTGAAACACCATGCCGGCATCCCGCTTCTCGGGAGGCAGATTGGTGACTTCCCGATCACCGAAATGAATCGTGCCGGACGTAGGGGTCTCGAAGCCGGCGATCATGCGAAGAAGGGTTGTCTTCCCGCAGCCGGACGGACCAAGAAGGAAGAACAACCTGCCGGACGGCATCGTGAGATCGATGCCTGCCACGGCGGTGGTGGTTCCGAAACGCTTGACGATTTGTTGGACGCGGACCTCGCTCATGCGAGAAGGGTACCGAACACGGCGCGATCTTCGTGGAACTTGGTCGACGGTGGTCGACCGGGATGATTGGTGGATCTTCCGACGGCCCCCGGTCGATGCTTCTCATTGAACGGTACGCTGCGTCGCGGAGTCCCTTGATGCCTCGAAACGCCTCGACTCGAAAAATCCTGCCCGAGATGCCCAGCAGCGAGGCTGAGGTGGCTGCCGCGGGCCTTGATCGCTTGCGGTCATTCCGGGTCCGCCCACCTCGAGAAACTGGAATTGGACGGCTGGTGGCAGGAATTCAGCGAGAGGCTCGGCGTCACCAGTCAGGTGCCGGTTCGTTCGTCGAGGCGTGGGAACAGGTGATCCCAGAAGACCTTCGGCGAGGGAGTCGGGTTCGAGGGATCCGTGGAGGGGTCGCGAAGGTCGAGATTCCTGATGCGGCCGCCCGCTACGAGCTCGATGGGCTGCTCCGAAGTGGTGCCCTGGCCGACCTTCGGCTTTCATTCGGGAAGCCATTGCGTCGTGTCCAGCTCGAAATTGTCGGACGTGACTGACGGTCATTGACGGCGAAGAGTCACCCGAGGGCCTTCCTTCACCGGTCGAAGGCCTGCTGATCATGAAATTTCAAGGAACGCCCAGTCGGATCAGCCTGTGTATTTTTGGCCGATAACCACTCGGGAGTCTAAAAAAGCGAATTGTTCTGCCTCCGGCCGCCACCACGTGGCGGATTCTGGCGGCCGAAGAGTCAGCAATTTCCATTGGGACAATTTGGGTTGGAGAAACGAGCTATTCCGTTTGCAACAGTCAGGAAGGGGGGCATTCTCCCTATCCCTAGAGAGAGAACTGGGGAGAGCTCGACATGTTGTCAGCTTGTGCTCAGGGAACGACTGCTTCGCCGGCGAGAGACCGGGAAGCCTTGATAATGGAGCTAGAGAGAGATGAAGTCCCTTCTGTTTACCGGCCTCGCGGCCGCCACGGCTATGACTGCCACCGCCAGCGCTGGGCTGGAGCCAGGTGACGTCATCACGGTCTCCCGTCTGGGAACCGCGCCGGGCCACGCCATTCGCTACAACTACGATGCCAGCCGAACATTCGATGCGGCCGCCACTGGTGCCGATTACTTCGGACTCGCCGGCGTGAACAGCTTCAAGTCCGAGAGCGGTGGAATCTTGAAGACGTTCTGCGTCGAGATGAACGAAGGCTTCGTGGACGACCCGATCGTCTACACCGTGACTGAAATCGCCAACGTTCCCGAAGAACTGCCGAACCCTGGCATGTCGGAAGCACGACAGACCCTGATGAAGGACCTGTACGCTCGTTGGTACGACCAGACACAGTACGAGCCCGGTGACAGTTGGAGCGTGGCGTCCAACTACGCCTCCGCCTTCCAGCTCGTGGTCTGGGAAATCTCCCACGAGAACTTCACTTCCTCCACCGACGCGTCTGTCGCACTGAGTGAAATGAACATCTCCCGTGGCGCGATGGCCTTCACCGACACGTACAGCGCCGAAGTCGCCAACATCGCGAACAATCTCATCCTGAGTCTCGGCACCGGTGGCTTCTTCAACTACACGAAGCTGCTCGGACTGTCCAACCCCAACAACCAGGACATGCTGATCGTCGTTCCGACGCCGGCGATCGCTGGTCTCGCGGGCCTCGGTCTCGTCGGCATGCGTCGGCGTCGCCGCTGAACGCGAAGAGAGACCTCTTCAGTTCTCTAGAGATTTGTGAAAGTACGGCCGGCTCTCTGGAGCCGGCCGTACTTCTTTTGGCGTTCGGGGTGAGGCCCTGATCAGCCGTCGACCATGGCGGCGACGTCATTGGGAATCGGCCGCAGGTTGCCTTCTGAATCGACGCAGGCAAGCGTGGACGTCGCGGTGGCCAACAAGCTCCCATCGGGACCACAGAGGGTGTAGCCGTGGCGGAGCCTGGCCCGTCCTCCCTCCAGAAGATGCGTGTGGAGAAGGAGGTCGTCGTCGTATCTGGCGGGGCGTCGAAATCGAATCGCCAGGTCGGCCACCACCAGAAAGACACCCGAGGCTTCGAGGTCTCGGTACGACCCGCCACATCCACGAAGCATCTCGGTCCGTCCTATTTCAAACCAGATGGCATACGTTGAATGGTGCACCACGCCCATCGGATCGCATTCCGCGTACCGGGGCCTGACTCGGAGTTCCGTGGACCGGAGCGCGGTTTCGGAATCGAATTCCGCCGCGTGTCGCGGGCGGGGCTGACGTGGGTTTGAACGGCCATTCATATGGACATGCTACGGAACCACCGGGCCGCGGGATGCCGATCACTTGCCGATGCAGAACTGACCAAAGACGAGATCGAGAACCGCTTCGTGATCAAATCCGCCATCGAGTCGACGGATCGCATCGACTGCGGCGCGGCATCGATCCGCGGTCGTCTCCGGGTGGCGAGGACCCGCAGAATCAGGGAGGTGCGCGAGATCGGCGATCGCCTCGGCCACTTCGGATCGGGCTTCGCTCGCCATTTCCTGCCAGGCGAGTACGGCGGATCCCCCGGTCGGCCGATCGGAGAGTCCGTGGGAGATCGCGGCCTGCAGGCGATCAAGTCCGATGCCGGTGGTTCCCGAGGTCGGAATCGCTTCGGGGTCGAGATCGAACTCGGGCTCGAGTCGATCCGCCTGAGTGATGACCTTGATCCGGCGGCATTGGTCATTGGTGGTTGAAGTCAATTCCCCGTCGGCGGCTGCCGGAGAATCCATCGGGCGGCAATCAAGAACAAGGTCAGCGGCCTCGATCGCTCGTTGTGTCGCCTCGGCCGCTGCGGCCCCCAGGGGATCCTTCGTGGCCCCGGCTTCGGGTCTGCCGGCGGTATCGACGAGGATCACTCGTCGAACCGCGGCTCGGTCTTCGAGGGGAAGTTCCATTTCGATCTCGATGGTGTCTCGGGTCGTTCCGGCGATGGGCGAGGCCACGACCC
>CAJWFU010000223.1:0-5024 GCA_913031315.1 uncultured Phycisphaerae bacterium
GACGCGGTCCGCTCCTACCTCTTCAACTCCCAGCTGGTCACGCTCCCCGATGGAACGATGGCTCTGATCTGTCCTTCCGAGTGCCGGGAGACGCCGGCGGTCTCCGATCTGCTCGATCGGCTCGTCGCCCGGGAAGACAACCCGATCGATCAGGTTCGAGTCTTCGATCTGCGCCAGTCGATGCGAAATGGCGGCGGGCCAGCGTGCCTTCGACTGCGGGTCCCCCTCGACGAGAAGGACCTGCAATCGGTTCATCCACCTTGCCTCTACTCGCGTGATCGATACGACCGGCTCGTGGCATGGGTCGAGGCGTGGTATCCGGAGGAGATCCGCGACTCGGATCTCGCCGACCCAACCCGACTGGTGTCCGTGCGTGACGCCCTCGATGCCTTGACGAAGATCCTCGAACTGCCCGGTCTCTACGCGTTCCAGCGCTGGGCCCGGCACCGATCCCGCCACCTGGAATCACCCACTGCCGTCCTCGGGACGCATCAGCGGGAAGGCGATGACCTCGCGGATCGTCCGTTGACCGGTGAGCAGCATCACGATGCGATCGACTCCCAGACCCAGGCCACCCGCCGGAGGCATGCCCACCCGCAGCGCGTCGAGGAAGTCCTCATCGAGCGTGCGGAACGCGTCGTCCTCGTCGTCCGCTCCCTGAAGTTGCTGGGAGAACTTCGATTGCTGGATTTCGGGATCATTCAACTCGGTGTAGGAAGGGCCGATCTCCATCCCCGCCACGAACACGTCCCAGCGTTCACAGAAATCCGGATCCTCGGGGACCGGCCGGGTGAGCGGACTGATCGCCGAGGGATACCCCGTCACGAAGGTCGGCCGTGCCGGATCGATGAGCGGTTCCGCGACATCTTCGAAGATGACGTTGACCAGCAGCCAGTGATCGCGAGTCGCGGCGTCGGCGATGCCGAGTTCGACGCCCTTCGCTCGAACCGCGGCCTCGTCTCGCAGATCGACTCCGGTCGCCCGTTCGAAGAGTTCCGCGTAGGTCACCTGCACGAAGGGCCGAGCCCAGTCGACCGGAATGCCGTCGAACGGCAACACCGGGGCGTCTTCGGTTCCACCGACCTCTTCGTCCCCGCGAGCCCGGCGATCCGCGGCCGAGCCGACCGCCAGTTCGTGCAGCAGCGATTCCGTGAGTTCGAGCATCGACCAGCAGTCGCCGAACGCCTCGTAGACCTCCATCGCGGTGAACTCGGGGTTGTGACTTCGATCGACCCCCTCATTGCGGAAGTTGCGGTTGATCTCGAAGACCCGCGGCAGCCCCCCCACCATCAGGCGCTTGAGGAACAACTCCGGAGCGATCCGGAGGTAGAGATCCAGGTCGAGCGTGTTGTGATGGGTCACGAAAGGTCGAGCAGCGGCGCCGCCGGCCATCGGCTGCATCATCGGAGTCTCGACCTCGAGAAAGTCGCGGCGTTCCATGAAGGCACGCATCCGGGAAATGATCCGCGAACGGTCCTGGAGGGTCCGGATCGCCTCGGGATTCGCATGCAGATCGACGTAACGACGACGAAAACGAATCTCGGGATCCGACAGGCCATGCCACTTCTCCGGCGGTGGCACGAGGCTCTTGGCGTGGATCTCGACCCGATCGGCCCAGACACAGGTCTCGCCTCGCTTGGTCTTGCCCATCGGCCCGCCGGCCACCACGACGTCGCCGTAGTCCAACTTCTTGGCGAGACGGAACATGCCGGCTTCACACTGGGCCTTGGAGACACTGACCTGCAGATCACCGGTGTGATCCCGCAGGGTCATGAAGACAAGCTTGCCCATGTCACGGTGCTGCATCACCCGGCCGGACACCAGCATGCGAGGACGTCGATCATCCGATTCGGGATCGGCATCAAACGCCTCATGAGCAGTCTGGTCGAACGCTTCCCGGGCCTGGGTGAGCGACGCCAATCCCTCCACCCGGCGACCGTAAGGCTCGACCTCGAGCTCCTCCCGAAGGAAACGAAGCTTCTGGCGGCGGGCGGCGATGAGGTCGGCGGCAGGATCCGCTTCGGCGGAGCCGGCGGACTTGGGAGCATTGGAATCGGTCACGTCGTTCCGGTCCGTGAGAGGGTCTGGTCTCGACCGGTCCGTACCGGCCATCGCTCGATGCTGCGCCGGCACCGGGATCGGTGATCGGCGCCGGTCGTCATCCTACCCCCGGCGAACGCCGGAGCGCGAATCACTCGAAAAAGGCCGCTTTCGAATCGGCTCAGGCGGTCACCAGATGCAGCGCCGGCGGCTCGGTCGCGACGACCGAGGCGAATCGCTGCTGGAACTCTTCCGACGTCAGGCCCGCACTTTCGGCCAGCCTCGCGAGTTTGTCGGGATTCTCCAGATCATCCCGACGGAGTCGGATCATGTACCGCCGAGCGATCCCGTATCGGGTCGAGTGAACATCGACTCTTCGAACCTGCATGCGGTTGGTGATCGGATCCAGCATCTCCTTCAAGGGACACGGCACGAACCTCCCGCCCTGCATCGAGACCAGGGCTCCGGAACCGCCTTCGATCAGGAATTTAGCCGCGCAATACCCCAGATCACGGCAGTACTCCATGTCCGCGGGGACGGGATCGGCACATCGAAGTTCGTAGCCGATGTTCTTCTCGACGATGGTGACGTCGAGCCCCAGCTCACGGAGCCGCTTCCGAACCAACCGCTTCAAACCACCCCCGAAATCGATCTCCGCGAGACGGACGTGCCCGTGGGCGTCACGTTCGATCGGCCCCAGCTGCTCGAGATCGGACTCTTCGATGGACAGGGCCACGCCTTCCGCAATGACCGCCACGCCATCTTCGCGGCCTTCGGAACGCCGCTTGATGATCGCACCCACGAGGATGTCCACGACCTCCGACAGCGGAATCTTCCGATCGCCGAACTCTTCCGGCACCACGGTGAGGGTCGCTCCCGACGCCTTCCCGATACCGAGTGCGAGGTGCCCCGCGGTCCGCCCCATCGCGATCACCACGTACCAGCGACTCGTGGTCTTGGCATCGGTCATCAGGTTTCGAACGACGTCCACTCCCACCGAACGAGCGGTCTGATAGCCGAAAGTGTCGATCTCGGGCGGAAGATCCAGATCGTTGTCGATGGTCTTCGGAACGTGTGCGACCTGAATTCGCCCCTCGGCCCGCTCGCTCGTGCGAAAGGCGGAATAGGCGGTGTCGTCACCACCGATGGTGACCAGTTTGTCGATGCCTCGGGCTTCAAGCCCCGCGATCACCCGATCCAGATCCTCTTCGCGACGAGTGGGGTTGGCACGGGCGATGCCGAGCATCGATCCACCTCGATAGTGCATGCGAGCGACATCATCGATGTCGAGCCGACGAGTGGCGTCTTCCGCCCCGTCGATCAGCCGCCCGAAGCCGTCGAGAATCCCGTGGACCTCGATGCCTTGCAACCGAGCTCGAATCGTGGCTGCGGAAATGACCGCGTTGATACCGGGGGCGGGACCGCCGCCGGCAAGAATTCCCAGAGCACCCGAACCGTCAGCCTGATTCATCGTGTAGTCACTTCTCATCGAGCAGGTATGGAGGCCGCCTCCACATCGAAAAACGGCCGAGTCCGGAATCCTAGCCGTTCCCCGGACTCCGACGAGCCATTCGAGGCCCGCGAGGTTATTCTGATCCACGTGGATCCCGTCATTTTTCTTGATCGTGACAATACGCTCATCGCCAACGACGGCGATCTGGGCGACCCAACCCGAGTCGCCTTGTTGGAGGGAGTTCCGGAAGGACTTCTCCGACTTCGTGACGCGGGCTATCGCCTCGTCGTGGTCACCAACCAGGGTGGCGTGGCTCGAGGCCGATACGGCGAAGAGGACGTCGACCGCGTCCATCGGGAGATTGCAGGTCTCCTCGACCAGGCCGCCGGACGACGTGGCCTCATCGATCGCTTCTATTACTGCCCGTATCACCCAGAAGCGACCCTGCCGGAGTACCGCCGGGAACACCCCTGGCGAAAACCCCGGCCGGGGATGTTGCTTCAAGCCGCCCGGGATCTGGCCCTGGACCTGTCCGCAAGTTGGATGATCGGAGATCAGCCCCGGGACATCGATGCCGGCCGCGCGGCCGGCTGCCGCACGGTGCTCGTGGGGAACGCCGAAGCGGACGATCAAACCCCGCCCACCGCGGTGGCCGCCGATTTCACCGAAGCCGTCGACCTCGTCCTCGCGGCCGGCAAGCCGGGCCGAAGCCGAGGACCCGAGCGAAACGAGATCGCGTCGCTTCGACGCGCGGTCGAGGACCTCACGGAGTCGATCGGGGTCCGAGACGGCGGATCGACCCGAGCCGTCGCCCTCGCCTTCATGGGCCTCGCGGCCTTCCCCTTCGTCGCCGCGATCCTGATGCTCGACGACCACGAGGCCTTCCTCCGCTGGATGCTGGTCACGCTGGTCGCCCTGCTCGCCTCGATCGCCATCATCCTTGCAGGCCGAAAATGACGGAATCGCGGCCTCACGCCGTTCGACTCGCCTTTTCCGAGGACGCGGATCTCGAGGATGAGCGTCTGAAAGAGACCGTCCTCGCTGCAGCCAACGGGATCGCAGAACGAACCGGCGTGGCCCTCCAACGCGTCGAGATCATGGATCGCCGGCTGGAGATCGCCGTTGAAGGCCCCCCGATGCTGGCGATCGGTCTCGCCGCCGAGTTACGGCGAACCACCGACCGCTGGCACCTTGATCGCCGCGGGCTCCATCTCTGGGTCGCCCCTGATCCCGATGCGGATCCCGACGGATCCATCGATTCATGAGCCTGCCCCTCGAGATCTCGAGCTGGACGAACCTCGCGGTGCTCGCCCCCAACTGGCTCGGGGACGCGGTCATGTGCGAACCTGCGATTCGCGCTCTCGCCGCCGCACACCCGGATCTCCGAATCACCCTTCACGGAAGGCCGGTCGCCCTCGCTGCACTCGCCCACCATCCGGGCATCGATCGGTTCGAACCCCTCGAGGACCGAGGCCTCCTGGGCCCGATGCGAGCGGCACGACAGGTCGCCCGGGGTCGTCCGGATGCCATC
>CAJWFU010000224.1:0-5016 GCA_913031315.1 uncultured Phycisphaerae bacterium
TCGGAACTCTTAGGCGACTCTGATTATGGGACGCATTGGGACGAGGATCGATGAGATTTCGGCGGACTTCGGTTCGAAGTTTCGGCAGATCTCGGCAGATCAGACTGAGACACCGCGGAGAAGCAGGGGGCCACTGCCCTCGATTCGGACTTTGACGATCGAACCGACGAGGCTTTCAGCCGTGTTTTGATCAGGGGCGTCAAAGACCGTGATCAGGTCCCCTGGCGTTCGACCACTGACTTGCACGGGTTGAATCGGCGGCGAAGCCTTGAGACCTCCTTCAACCGAGAGCCCGACGCCAAGTCGAATTCGTCCATCCGCAGCCGAAACCGTCGGCGTCGATGATCTTTCCGTGATTCGGTCCACCAGAACCTCGACTTCTCGTCCGATCCAATCGGCGTGCACCTGAGCGCCTACCTCGGCCTGAAGGGCGAGTAAGTCGTTATTGCGGGACCTTTTAACCTCATCGGGAACGTCATCCGGGAAACGGCCGATGGCCACGGTGCCCGGTCGGGGGGAATACTTGAAGATGAAGTTGTTCTTGAAGGGGACCCGCTGCATCAGGCGGCGAGTCTCTTCAAAATCTTCATCCGTCTCGGTCGGGAATCCAACGATGAGGTCCCCGGCAATGCAGGCGTCTGGGAGTTTTTCGAGGACCCGGTCCACGAAATCGAGGTACTCCTCGACCGTGTAGCCCCGATTCATCAGCTTCAAGATGCGGTTCGACCCGCTTTGAACCGGAAGATGGAGGTAGCGGCAGATTCGTGGTCTGGTGGCCATGACGTCAAGGACGTCATCCCCGAAGTCCCTGGGATAGCTGGTCAGGAATCGAATTCTTGCCAGTTGCGGGACCTCGTCGTGAATTCTCGCCAGGAGCCGTGCAAAGGTCGTGGTAGCTGGGTCATCAACCACCTCGTTCCGGAAGGCATTGAGGCCCGGGCCGATCTGAGGCCGCTCAACCCCGTCCAGGGTGACCGCAATTCCATGGGTGTACCGGTAGTGGTTGACCGTCTGGCCAAGGAGGGTCACTTCCAGAACACCCGCGGCGGCAAGTCGGCGGCACTCCTCGATGATCCCATCCGGTGGCCGATGAACCTCGGCTCCGCGGGTGTACGGAACCACGCAGTACGTGCAGAACTTGTTGCAGCCTCGAGTGATGCGAACGTAGGCGGAGCGAGCCTTGCCGGCGGAACGTTCGGGATCGAACGCTCGGGACAGATCCAGGGACTCCAGATCGTCTTCCGAGGCGGATAGTGATGCGGACCGACGAGAGGTATTGCCCGCGAGTGCCACTCGACCGTCGACTTCCCGACGGCTGGATCCACTGGCAGCAGCCGTCCGGGTCGCGTTGTCGATCAGCGAGGGGAGTTTGTCCAACTCTCCGGGGCCGCACAGGAGATCCACCTGAGGGTGCCTTCGGAGCATGTCGACGCCATCTCGCTCCGCCATGCAGCCGAGGACTCCGACGAGCAGTTCTTCGCCCTTTTTCTTCCGGACCCCAGCGAGGCCGAGCCGGCTGTAAGCCTTGTTTTCCGCGAGTTCTCGAACGCTGCAGGTGTTGTAGAGCAGAATCGAGGCTGCGGCCGGGTCCTCGGTGAACCGATAGCCCAGGGACTCGAGGTGGCCTCTGACCAGCTCGCTGTCAAGCTCGTTCATCTGGCAACCGAAGGTCTCGAGATAGACGGTCCGCAAGGGAATTCTCCGGATCGAGGATTGAAGGATCTTCGAAGAAGGGGCCGACGAGGGTAGCACGAAGTACGTGCCGTCCTCCCACCGTTCTCGATCGGAACCGTCCTTGACTTTCACTGCAACAGAGATCATCGGCCTGATCGTCGTCGGCGTGGTGCTCTCCATCATCGTCGGTGGATACATGGTGGTGGCTCGGCGAAAGGGCTGGATGCGGGAGGACTGAATCCGCCACTCGGGGTCGGAAGTGGAGTCTCGAGGCCGAAGCGGTCGATGGAATCTCCATGCGCGCGGGTCAGGTCATCGCGGTTCTGGTGCTCACGCTCTTCGTCTTCGGAGTCGTGATGGTCGCTTCGGCGGGTCTCCGACCACTCCGAGGTGCGGCGACGGACATCACGATCGATCCGGCGACCCATCTGAGCGTCTATTCCGATCGGGAAGCCAAGCGTTCGGCCGAGCTGACCGGCAGGCGGGTGTTGGACACCATGCTCGGCAAGGACGGGCGTCTCGCCATGATCGCCTTGCTCGCGCTGGCCGTCGGAGCCCTGATCCCGGTGGAACGAATCGCCTCCTTGAAGGGTCTGGCGGCGCCGGCTCCCTGGTTGCTGATGGCCATCGTCGTGCTTCAGCTCTTCACGCTGGTCGCCGGAGTCGAGGCTCGCGGTGCCACCCGCTGGCTCGGCATCGGAGGGCTGCAGTTCCAGCCCAGCGAGATCGCCAAGTGGGGTCTTCCGGCCATCGTCGCCTGGCACTGTGTGCGTCAGACCGACGGTATGCATCGTTTTCTGACCGGGCTGCTGCCGCCACTGGTGCTTTCCGCCATCGTTTGTGCACTGATCGCCAAAGAGGACCTTGGCACCGGGGTGCTGCTGATGAGCGTGTGCCTGGCGGTGACCCTCGTGGCCGGCGCCCGTCTCTGGCAAGTCGCTTGTCTCTTGCCGCTGGGATTGGTGGCATTCGCCGGTTTCGTGCTCGCCGAGCCGTATCGGATGAAGCGGATCGCCGCCTTCCTGAATCCTTTTCAGGATCCTCAGGACACCGGATACCAGTTGATTCAGTCGATGGGAGCCATTGCCGAGGGTGGACTGGCCGGACGCGGCCTCGGGCACTCCTTGCAGAAGTTCGAATATCTGCCCTTCGATCACACCGATTTCATCTTCGCCATCATCTGCGAGGAACTCGGATTCTTCGGAGCGGCACTCCTGATCTTCGTCTTTGCGGGAATTCTCCTGGCCGGGGCCTCGATCATCGGGGGGCGATCTTCGCCGGCAGGCTCGGACCCGGAACTCTCCAAGATGGCGGTCCCGGATTTTTCCCGACTCTTCGGCTTTGGAATTCTTCTGACCTTCGGCTTGCAGGCGGTCATCAACATTGCCGTGGTGACCGGGCTTGCTCCGACCAAGGGCATCGCCCTGCCACTGGTCAGCCAAGGCGGTACCGGCTGGGTCCTGACCGCATTTTCGCTGGGCCTGCTCATCTCGATGGACCGCCAGGCCTGGGCCGTGAGCCGCCGTGCGGGACTGACTGAAGCGGGGGCGGAAGTCCGACTTCCTCAGGAATTGAGATTCGGGGACGCCTGATGGAATCCGGCTCGCCGACCGTGCTCTTTGCCGGTGGAGGTACCGGAGGCACCGTTGGCCCCGGAATCGCCGTTGCGGAACGCCTGAGATCGCTTGATCCGAGCCTTGACGTGGTCTTCCTCTGCTCCGACCGGCCCGTCGATCGTCGCCTGCTCGACCCCGGTGGCTGGAACGTGGTGCCAACAGCTGCTCGAAGTCCTTCTCTCAGACCTCGGGCCGGCATCCGGTTTCTCCGTGGTTGGCGGGCCGCCAGAAAAGTCGCTGGAAGGCAGATGGCTCACCCTGATCGTGGTCGGCTGGTGGCGCTGGGAGGGTTCGTGGCACCGCCGGTGGTGGCAGAGGCTGTTCGTCGAGGAATGCCGGTTGATCTTCTGAACCTCGATGCGGTGGCAGGTCGGGCCAATCGTTGGATCGCCCGTCGCGCCGATCGGGTGATGACTTCCGTTGAAACCGATCTTCCGGTGAGTGGGCTTCCGATCGGGGTGCCGCTTCGAAAGGGGTCGATCCCGGATCGGTCTCCGGAGGAGGCACGCATCACCCTCGGGCTCGATGCTGATCGTCCCACGTTGCTGATCACTGGTGCGTCCCAAGGGGCTCGTTCCATCGATCGATTCCTACTGGCCATGCTCGAAGGTCACCCTGAATTCTTCGGCGGTTGGCAGGTCCTTCATCTGGCCGGGGGGGACGTCGAAGCGCTCTCCGAGGCCTATTCTCATGCCGGCATCAAGGCCTCGGTGCGGCCGTTCCTCGAGACCATGGGGCTGGCCTGGTCGGCGGCGGATCTGGCGATCAGCCGGGGCGGTGCCAGTTCGGTGGCCGAGATCGCCATGAGTCGAACACCGGCGATCATCCTGCCCTATCCCTGGCACGCGGATCGGCACCAGGCCCGGAACGCCGCCTGGCTCGAGGATCTCGGGGCGGTGACGGTGCTCGATGATCCGGTGCTCGGAGACGAAGCGTTCGAGGCCCTTGAGAAGGCTCTGGGCCGATACCTCGGTGACCCGGAGACTCTGGAAACGCCGCGATCGAGTTTCCCGCTGGAAACCGTGGATGCAGCGGAAGTCTTCGCGAAATCGATTCTTTCCGAGCTTCGAAGCAGCCAGTGACCGAGAAGCCGCCCCCGGGCCTCACTTCGCCTGGGTGAGCCACGCCGCAAGCAGATCCACGGCTGCGTCCGCATCGGACTTTCTCATCGACTCCGTGACGGTGTGGATGTATCGGGTTCCCGCCGTGAGGGCGATGCATCTCGCGCCGGCGCCGGACCGCTGGATCGCGGCGCCGTCCTGGCCACCTCGGGGAAGGATGCATCGCTGATGAGCGATTCGATGCTTTCGGGCCACCGCGCAGAATTCATCGACCAGGCCGTGGTCCGCGATCATCGAGGAGTCCTGGACCATCACGGCCGCTCCGTCGCCCTGCTTGGTCACTCTCTGGGTACCCGGGACTCCCGGGGTGTCGCAGGCCAGCGTCACGTCGAGACCGATGCCATAGTCGGCGCCGATCTGGTTTGCGGCGGTCATCGCCCCGCGAAGGCCGACCTCTTCCTGGACGGTGAAACCAACCACGATGTCCACGGAATGCTTGCTGGCGGCACCCTTGGACCGTTCGATCTTCCGGATGGCTTCGATCGCGGTCCAGCAGGCGAATCGGTTGTCCAACGCCTTGGACACCACGGTCTCGGGCTGGTCGAGGAAGGGCTCGTGCATCACGACGAAGTCGCCGATCTTGACGGTCTTCTTCACCTTGTCGG
>CAJWFU010000225.1:0-4996 GCA_913031315.1 uncultured Phycisphaerae bacterium
CCCTCGGTGGCCGAACCTTTGAACAGTGGACCTCGTCGATCGAAGCGTACGCCCAGCATGATGCGACCCTGCGAGAGGCACGACTGTGGTCGATGGGGTCCGTGACATCCAGCCTCGAGCACGCGCTTCGAACCCTTCGGGAAGGCCCGCGAGCCTCGCGGGCGAATCGGTGGTCTCTGGCCGACGCGCTCGCACGGCTCGACGTTCCCCGGCTTCTCGCCCAGCGAGATCGGTTCGAAGCGGCCAGGCTTGAATTCAATGGTGCGGATCTCATTCTTGGACGCCGGGATGTTCCGGTGGAAGGAATCGTGACCCGCCTGAAATCATCGATCGCCGGGAACGTCGCCGAAGATCTTCGGCGACGTTCGAAAGTCGCCTCCGATCATCTCGAGGGATCGAGGCTGGCCATCGCGGCCAGTCGCTTTGCGGCGGGCGCGGGTGATGACCGGGCTTCCTCCGACCTCGCCGATGCTCTGGATCGACTGGGCGATCTGATTGCCACGCCGATCGAACCGGCGATTGACGATCGCTCGGCGGTCGTGTTGCCCGATCAGGCCGTCTGGTGCACGGCGCCGGTGCGAATCGATCTGTCCGGTGGCTGGAGCGATACGCCGCCGATGTGCGTGGAGCAGGGAGGCGCCGTGGTGAATGCCGCCGTCCTGCTTCACGGGAAGCCACCGATTCAGGTCTTCGCGAAACTTCAGAACGAGCCGAAGGTGGTCGTGCACAGCGTGGATCTCGGAGCCAGCCGGGTCTTCACGACGTCACGTGAACTCCACGGACCGGCCGATCCGGCCGATTGGACGAACCTTCCGCGAATGGCGCTTCGGCTGGCCGGGGTGACGCCGGCGGATCCGCGGGCCAGCCTGCGTCGTCGACTGGAACGACTGGGAGGCGGTGTGGTTCTGACGCTCCACTCCGCGGTACCGAAGGGGTCGGGGCTTGGAACCAGCTCGATTCTCGGGGCGACGGCGCTGGCGTGCCTGGAGCGACTGTTCAAGACCAGCATCGACCGTTCGTCGATCATCGAGCGGACCAGTGCGCTCGAACAGATGATGACCACCCGCGGTGGCTGGCAGGATCAGGTCGGGGGGGTGCATGGTGGTTTGAAGATCACACGATCGGCACCGGGACCGATCCAGCGCCCGGTGGTCGAATCGATCCAGCCGCCATCGGGTTTTCTGGAGGCGATCGAAGCTCGTACCGTGCTGCTGTACTCCGGTGAAAAACGACTGGCCCGCGACATCCTGGAGAAGGTCGTCGGTCGCTACCTCGCTCGTGATCAGGAGGCGGTTCGAATCGTCGGCGATCTCAAGGAAGGCGCGGAAGCGATGGCCGCGGCGATCCAGTCCGGCGATGTCGATGAATTCACCCGTCGACTCTCGGAATACTGGGATTTGAAGAGACGTTTCGATCCCGCCGCGACCAATGATCGGGTCGAGGCGATCGCGAATTCTCATGGCCGTGATCTCGCCGCCTGGGAACTCCCCGGAGCCGGGGGCGGGGGGTTCGTTCTCATGCTGGCTCGGAATGAGGCCGGGGCGAGGCGAATTCGAAATCGTGCCGATCGTCACCCGGCCAATCCGCTGTCCCGTCGATTTCCGTTGGAGATCGACTCGGAAGGATTGACGGTCACGGTGCTCTGAAGCGGTGTGGAGGCGGATCACGTCCTCCGGTGATTCGAATCGGCTGCGTTCTTGCGCGGGACCGCTGCCCGGGCGTCCGTTTCTCGTTTCGCCCCCCGGTCGAAACCGAAGCTCCGTACGCCTCGCTGCCGAGTTCGATGCATGAATTCGTCCACTGGCAAGAAGAAAGCCCCCCGATCACCAGTTGGTGATCGGGGGGCTGTCTGATCCTCAGGCTCGGGCGATCAGCCCCAATTGGAAATGAGGACGCCGAGGTCGGCGGAGTCGGTGGTGCCGTCGCCATTGAGGTCGGCGATCGCCGTGCCCCACGCGGCGATCAGCAGTCCGATGTCGGCCGAATTCACGGAACCGTCCTGATTCAGATCGCCGGGAAGGAAGGCATCTCCGCATCCGATCAGGCCATCGATATCGAACTGGGACACGTAGTCCCAGATGCTCGAAGTGGCAAACGCCGGCACGTCATGGCCGCCGCCCTGGCGTCGGAAGTGCTGCACGCCATGGCAGCCCTCCGCGGGCCCCCAGGTGTACCGGGTCACGCCACCGCCGAGGGAAACCACTTCGGGCTTCAGTTCCGTCTGGTTCTTGTTGACCCAGAAAGCGTTCTGGTCAGCGACGGAGGGGACCCAACTGGCCCCGTTGTAGGGCGCGTAGAAGTCCTGGGTTCCGAGGATGTGGCAGACGGCGGTGGGCAGGCCCGCCTCGCAATCGTCGTAGGTCGCCCGATACATGCTTGCGGCGACCGGGGCGATCGCGCTGATCTCGTCGCTCTTGGCGCAGGCCAGGTCCCAGGCGAAACTCGCGCCCATCGAGTAACCGCCGGCATAGATTCGACGTCGATCCGCGTTGTAGCGCTCGACGACATCATCGATCATCGCGCTGGTGTAGGCGAGGTCGATTTCGTAGTTGCCATTGGTCTCGCCCTGTCCAAGGTCGTATCCCCAGCAGCGGCATGATTCAAGGACGTCGGGCCATGCTTCGGCGTAGACGACGATGAACTGCTCCAGGTTCGCGAGCGACCGGAAGTCCGCCTCGAACACCCCGCCATTGGCGTTGCCGCCACCGCCATGAAACCACATCATGACGGGGAGTTTTTCCGAGGGATCGAAGCCCGACGGAAGATGGACGAGGTAACGGCGATTCAGTCCGTCGACATTGAGGGGGATGGATGTCTGTCCGCGGGCGGAGGTCGTCGGAATGAGCAGGCAGGCGGAGAATGCGAGGAGGATCAGGAGGCGATTCATCGATGAAGTCCGGAGGTGGGAAGCGGATTCAGACTCCTGAAGTTAGATGGAAGCAGGCTCTCAAACCAATGTTTAGCGACCGTTTACAGGTTAAAAAAGCGGACTGGCATATCCATGTTCACGTTCGGCCCGTCTCAGAACTGCAACCTGATGCCCAGCAGGGCGGTCATTCGATCCGAAGCGTCCCGATCTCCACTTTTCCACGACACGCCTGGCTGAAGGACGAGATGGGGAGTGAGACGCCAGCCGTAGAAGGCATGGACCCCGGGCGATCCGGCGGGCCCACGGGCCTCTTGGGGAGTCAAGCCCTGGAAATCATCCAGGGTGGCGCTCACGCCGAAGAGGTCGGCAGGCCGGCCGAACGGGGCGGCGGATGTCACCAGCCCCAGGGTGGTGCGAGACCCCGCCCGGAACCGTTCGTCCGTGGGGACCAGATGTTCACCGATCAAGCCGAATCGCAGGTCGGTTCCAGTCTCCATCCAGAGAGCATCCTCGACGTCGAGGGTTGAGGTGGCGAAGGTGGGGATCGTCGCCGGCCGATCTCGAAGTCGGTCAAGGGCGTCGTTGCCCGTTTCCAGACCGGCGGAGGCGGTGGATACGAGAAGGAACAGGCTGATCAGGCCGAAGATGGGAGAACGTCGTTTCATGACCGTGTTACGACGCTTGGGTGGTTCGGGATCGGTGGTATTCACCCCATTCGCCCTCGTTCCAGAGGCCGTGGAGCGGGTCCGGCTCGAATTGTGCCGGAGCGATCCCCTCGGTACGGTGTCTTCTGACCGGTCGTCGTCCGGTCTCCAGGAGAACCCCAGACATGCCTCAGCCCGCCGATTCTCATCGTCGTTTCTTCTGCGGAGGCCTTGCCGGTCTCGCGGCAGCGTCGATGCTTCCCCGGATTTCATCCGCGATGCCGACCACGCCCGACGTCCCCCTTGCGTCGAATCCGATCTCCCTGGCGCAGTGGTCGCTCCACCGAGAGTTGTTCGCCGGGAAGATCGATCCGTTGCGATTCGCCGAAGTCACCATGACCAGGTACGGGCTCGCCGGCTGCGAATACGTGAACTCGTTCTACCGAGACGCGATCGGAAAGGCGGGGTATCTCGCCCGGTTGAAGCGGGTTGCGGACGATCACGGTGTGACCAGCGTGCTCATCATGTGTGACGGCGAAGGAGCGTTGGGCGATCCGGATGAAGCGAAGCGACGTCAGGCGGTCGACAATCATCAACGCTGGCTGGAAGCCGCGAAGTTCCTGGGGTGCCACTCGATTCGAGTGAATGCGCAGTCCGCCGGTACCTGGGAAGAGCAGATGGATCGAGCGTCCGATGGTCTTCGGATGCTCTCCGAAAAGGCGGCACCGCTCGGCCTGAACGTGATCGTGGAGAACCATGGCGGTCTCTCGTCGAACGGAGAATGGCTGGCGAGCGTCATGACCAAGGTGGCGATGACCAACTGCGGAACACTCCCGGATTTCGGGAACTTCAGTCTCGGAGACGGCAAGTGGTATGACCGGTACAAGGGGGTCACCCAGTTGATGCCCTTCGCCAAGGCGGTGAGTGCCAAGAGCCGGAAGTTCGATCGGGACGGCGTCGAGTCGGAGACCGACTTCGCCCGCATGATGAAGATCGTGCGGGCCGCCGGCTATGGAGGTTGGGTCGGGATCGAATGGGAGGGAGGAGAACCCAGCGAGCATCAGGGAATCCTGCTGACCAAACGGATTCTCGAGCAGTGCGGCTGCGTGGCCGCCCACACCGGTGACGGCCCTTTCGAGGTCGAAGCTCCCGGAAAGACTCCGAATGCATGATTCCGATGGTGAACAGAACCGGCACGATGCGTATTTCCGCACCAATCTCCGCTTGATCGGGCTTCTACTGTCGATCTGGGCGTTCGTGTCCTTCGGCTGCGGCGTCTTGATGGCACCCTGGCTGAACGGCTTCAAACTTCCCTTCACCGAATATCCCCTGGGCTTCTGGTTCGCCCAGCAGGGGTCGATCTACGTCTTCGTGATCCTGATCGTGGTGTACGTGGTGGTGATGAACCGCATCGATCGGCGCTTCGGCGTGGACGAGGGAGGAGACTGACATGGATGTCCAGGCCTGGACCTTCCTGATCGTC
>CAJWFU010000226.1:0-4985 GCA_913031315.1 uncultured Phycisphaerae bacterium
CCCTTTTTGCCGCCTGCTGGAAGGACGAGGCCTTGAAGGCTCGCTTCATGGCGGATCCCAAGGCGGTCCTGGCGGAGTACGACATGCCCGTGCCTGACGGCATCGATGTGAAAGTGGTGCAGAACGCGGACGACTGCGTGCACATCACCCTGCCGGCGGCGCCCCGTGAGGCCATGAACCTTTCGGATGACGAACTGCGGAGCGCGGCGGGCGGAACCGGCGATCAGTGTTGCAGTGCGACGGTCGCCGATCAGTGCTCGTGTGTCGTCGGCCAGTCCTAGGGAAAACCTTCTTCCGGACTCCGGTGGTGCCTGGTTCACCACCGGAGGCCGGGGACGTACGAGGACGCGATATCGGGGGCGAAGCGGGAATTCCCCAGATGAACATCATGGCGCGGTGTCTGAGCCCGCGGCCAGCCACCCGGTTCACGGCCCGCCGGAATCCTCGGACTTCGAGTCGCGGCGCATCAACCGACAGGCTCGTTCGAAGTCCTCGGGCGTGTTGACGTTCATGAGCAGATCGATTTCTCGAACCGCGAGTGGTACCCGGGCCGCATCCGGCCCGAGGCGGTCGACCAGCCGGTGGACCGCCCGCTCGCCGGAATCAAGCAGGCTGCGGACGTCGTCGAGACACTCTGCTCCGATGCGGCAGGGGAGGGATCGCGCGCGGGCGTCCCCAGGCAACTCGAAACAGCTCATGCCGTCCTGGTCACCGGGAAGCAGGCGGGCGAGAAGACCGGCGGGGAGCAGGGGCAGGTCACACGGCACCACGAGGTACTGCGTCGCGATTCCGCTGGCCAGAAGGGTTTCGATCGCGCCGAGCGGGCCGGAATCCGGTCGGAGATCCCGGAGGCACTGGTGTCCGGCGACGCCGTGGGAATCCCCCAGCAGCAGCACCCGATGGCAGAAGGATTCGAGCATGTCTCGGCTTCGTTCGAGCATGCTGCGGCCGTCGGGCAGAAGCATGCCGGCCTTGGGGACTCCCATGCGGGCGCTCTGGCCGCCACAGAGGATGGCACCAGGGTGAGGCCAGGGGTCTGCGGGGGCGCGGGAGATCACGTTCGAGGCTTCGTCTTCGGGGTTTCGGCCGCCAAGGAGTCTCGCCCCTTGGGGTCGTCGATCACGGGAAGCAGGCCCTGGTCGGCGAGGACCGACCGGGCGATCGACGACCCGTCGATGCAGCCACCCTTGGGTTCGCGGACGAGGGGTCGAATTTCCGCGGCACGAAGTTCGATCCTGATCGGCTCGCCGGTGGTCACCTGCCCGCGGCGGATCACGCTGGCGTACATGCCGATGCGATTCCAGAGGACGCGTTTGAAGTCCGGGGAGAGGACATCGAGGACGTAGCAGGGCGGTCGGACTCGGGTGACTTCGAGAATCACGCCATCGTCTCCCCCGAGGTGAAGGCGATCTCCGGCCCCGAGGCGCTGGACCCCCACGCCCCGAAGCGTGAAATTCTCGCCCAGCGATCCCGCAGTCAGCGGAATCCCCGACTCGGCTCGCAGGGCGTCGAGGAGCTCGACGTCCAGGAGGGAGACCGCTTGCAGCGGGGTTCGGTGTTTCTCGTGATCGTGCCCGTCCCCCAGCAGTCCAGCATCGGACACCTCGATCGACTCGACCGGACGCTTCGGGATTCCCCCGGGGGAGAGATTGATGGAATCGACCGTCGGCACGTCCACATCCTACGTGGACGGCCATCAGGAAGCCTTTTCCCCGGTAGGCTTCGATGATGCAAGACAATCCCATCGATTTCAAACTCGACGGCCGCCATGCGGTCGTCTGCGGCAGCACCCAGGGCATCGGACGGGCGATCGCGGAGGCGTTCGCGGCCGCCGGCGCCAGGGTCTGCCTCGTCGGCCGGAACGAAGACGGCCTGGCTCAGGTCCTCGAGGGTCTCGACGGAGGCCCGGAGCGGGGGCATGAAACGGTGTGCGTCGACTTCGGTGATCGGGCCGCCGTCGGCCGGGCGGCCGATGCCTACGTCGCGGCGCATGGTCCGGTCCACGTCCTGGTGAACAACACCGGAGGTCCGGCGGCGGGATTCGCGATCGATGCCGCTCCGGAAGACTTCGAACGGGCTTTCGCGATGCACCTCGGTACGGCGCAGTCGATGACCCAGGCCTTCGCTCCCGGCATGCGGGCCGAAGGGTACGGACGGATCATCAACGTCATCTCGACCTCGGTGGTCACACCCATCCGCGGTCTCGGGGTGAGCAACGCGGTCCGGGGTGCGATGGGGAACTGGGGGCGAACCCTGGCGGGTGAACTCGGCCGGTTCGGAATCACCGTCAACAACCTTCTGCCCGGTTTCACCGACACCGCTCGCTTGTCGGCGCTCTTCGACGGAAAGGCCCGTCGATCCGGCAGCACGGTCGACGATGTCCGGGGTCAGGCGCTGGGACAGATTCCGGCGGGGCGGATCGGTGATCCGCGAGAGACCGCGGCTGCGGCGCTCTTCCTCGCCTCCCGTGCCGGTGGCTACTGCAACGGCGTCAACCTTCCTGTCGATGGCGGCCGCGTCGCGGTCAGCTGAGTCAAACCGTTCCTAGGGACGGTACGAGATGGAACATCATGATCCAAGTCACGAATCTCATCGGCAACATGGAGCCCGTCGGCGACGAGCCGCGAATGCCCGTCATCGATCCCGCCACCGCGGAAGAGATCGGAAGCGTTCCCGAGGGCGACGCCCGTGACGTCGACCGTGCGGTCGCGGTCGCGCTGGACGCATTTCCGACCTGGAGCGGGGCTTCGACCCACGAACGAGCGGCGGTGCTCCATGCGATGGCCGACGTCATCGAAGGCAATCGAGACGAACTGGCTCGATTGGAATCAAGGAATCAGGGGAAGCCTTTCGCCCTCGCGAGGGATCTCGAGATTCCACGCGCGGCGGCCAATCTCCGGTTCTTCGCCGATGCGATCCGCCAGAATCACGGTGAGTTCTACGACCTCGGTGCGCAGGGTCTGAACTACACGCTCCGACGTCCGCGGGGCGTCGCCGGGTGCATCTCACCCTGGAACCTCCCGCTCTACCTCTTCACCTGGAAGATCGCGCCGGCGCTGGCCACCGGAAACACGGTGATCGCCAAACCGAGTGAAGTGACGCCGCTTTCGGCTCACCGATTCGCGGAATTGGCATCCGAAGCCGGCATTCCGGCGGGCGTGCTCAATGTGGTTCATGGTCGCGGCGACACGGTCGGGGCTCGAATCGTGGAACACCCAGCGGTTCCCACCATCACCTTCACCGGCGGCACCAGCACCGGCGAGTGGATCACGCGGACCGCGGGACCGATGTTCAAGCGTCTCTCGCTCGAACTCGGAGGCAAGAACGCGATCATCGTCTGCGAGGACGCCGATCTTGAAGCCGCGATGCCGACGATCGTCCGAGCCTGCTTCCAGAACCAGGGGGAGATCTGCACCTGTGGCTCACGGGTGCTGGTCCATCGTGATCGGCTCAAGGCGTTCATGTCCCGCTTCATCGAAGTGGTCGACGCCCTCAAGGTCGGAGATCCGCTGGATGAGGAGACGGATCTCGGTCCGCTCGTCTCGTCCCACCATCGAGACAAGGTGGAATCGGCCATCGCGCGTGCGGTCGCGGAAGGCGGCACCATCGCGTGTGGTGGTGGCCGTCCGAAGGTCCTGCCCGAACGCGTTCGTGATGGTTTCTTCGTGGAGCCCACGGTCTTCATGGGACTCGATCAATCCTCGGCCACCAACCAGGAGGAGATCTTCGGGCCGGTGGTCACGGTGCAGGGCTTCGACAGTCACGGTGAGGCGATCACCCGGGCCAATGCCAACGGCTACGGTCTCGCCTGCTCGATCTGGACCCGGGATCTCAATCGGGCCCATCGCATGGCGGCGAAGGTCGAGGCGGGCATGACCTGGGTCAACGCCTGGATGCTGCGGGATCTCCGCACGCCGTTCGGTGGCATGAAGCAATCAGGAGTCGGACGCGAAGGCGGCGAGGAGGCACTGCGTTTCTTCACCGAGGCACGCAGCATCACGGTCGGATATCCGGGCGGAGGATGAGACGCAGTGCTGTTTCCGGGCGGACGGTGAGCATGGGATCGAGACTCCCCCCAAGGAAATCCCTGGTCTGAAGGAAGCGCGGCAGCGAACGCCATGGTGACGGTCGAGGACCCGGATGCTGGATCGTTCTCTTGAACGGAAGGATTGGGTGACTGATGCTTGACGGTGCCATGTTGGTCTGGTTCACGCGTCCCGGCGCCGACGGGAAGTCGGTCATGGACATGAGTCATGCCGTCCACGATCGATTGAAGACGATCCGGGACATGGCGGGAATGCCTCATGACAGGTGGAAGATGGAGCACGACATGTCCAAGATGGATCCCGGGAACGGATCACGGCAACCACGGCATGGGATCGATCTCCCTCGCGATGGTGGTTGCAGCGACGTACCTCACTCACCTTTTCATCCCCAACATATTTTGAGCCGCAGATGACAGACCGAATCGATTCGAACCGTGCACCGGAACCCGTCGGCGCCTATCCGCATGCCCGCAAGGCCGGTGGCTTGATCTTCCTCTCGGGGATCGGACCGCGAAAGCGAGGGGAGACCGAGATCCCCGGGGTCACGCAGGACGCCGAAGGAAACGTGGTGGCGAAGGACATCGAGGCGCAGTGCCGATCGTGCTTCGACAACGTCAGGGCGGTCATGGCTGATGCGCAGGTGCCATGGACGAACGTGGTCGACGTCCTGGTGTTTCTCACCGACATGAAAAACGACTTCAAGACGTACAACCGCGTCTACGCCGAGTACTTCGCCGGCGAGGGAAATCCGAATCCCACTCGCACGACGATCGAGATCAACGCCCTGCCCACGCCGATCGCGGTCGAGATCAAGGTCGTCGCGACCATCGATTGACGAATCGGGTTCAGCGAGGGTCCGTGCCCTCTCCGGGATCCGCGAGCAATCCGTCTCGTTCCTGTTCCGACGAGTTCAGGAAGACGTTGTCGGGGACCGGGGCG
>CAJWFU010000227.1:0-4985 GCA_913031315.1 uncultured Phycisphaerae bacterium
CGATCGACATCTCCCGGCGACTCGCGGAACCCAACCTGGTCATTCTCGCGTTCGCCGATCAGTCCCCTTGTCCGGTGCCCATCACCATCGATGGTGAAACGAAGCCCGGAGAGGGCCTCGTGCTGCTTCAGTGGATCCACCCACTGCCGGTCGACGTCGAGGCCATGGTGCCCGACCGAGATGAGCAGTTCGATCTCGAACCGACCGACGACGACCTCAACCCCAAGGACGGAGTGGCCGCGGCATGGCGATGATTGAAACCATCAACCTCACGAAGAAGTACGGCGATCTCGTGGCGTTGGACAACCTCAACCTCGTCATCGAGGAAGGGTCCTGCCTGGGCTTCATCGGTCCCAATGGCGCGGGCAAGACGACGACCATCAAGATCCTCGCCACCCTGCTGAAGCCCACGTGGGGTGAAGCCCGGGTCGATGGCCACGTGGTCGGATATCAGAACCATCTGATCCGACCGATCATCGGTTACGTCCCGGATTTCCTCGGGGCCTACGAAGACATGCTCGTGGTCGAGTACCTCGAATTCTTCGCGGCGTGCTACGGACTGCATGGCGACAAACGAAAGAAGGTCGTGGGCGACGTCCTCGATCTCACGGATCTGGGCTACAAGACCCGAAGCGAAGTCAACGGTCTGAGCCGTGGCATGCAGCAGCGGCTCTCGGTGGCCCGCGTTCTCCTCCACGACCCCAAGGTTCTTTTGATGGACGAGCCGGCCTCCGGATTGGACCCCCGGGCCCGCATTGAAATCCGAGAGCTCCTCAAGGAGCTTCGCCGGATGGGGAAGACGATCATCATCAGTTCGCACATCCTTCACGAACTCTCGGAACTGTGCAACGCCGTGGCGATCATCGAGAAGGGCCAGCTCCTGTTCAACGGATCCGTCGCGGAGATCATGCGCCGGGCCGGAACCGGCCGAGTGGTTCATGTTCGCGTCGACGATCGAGCGACCGAAGCCGCGGAACTTCTCCGGGGCGTTCGAGGCATCGCCAGCATCGACGTCACCTCCACCGAGGAAGGACCTCGGATCGACATCGATCTGGATCCCGAAGAGGGAATTCCGGTCAGCGAGATTCCCAGCCGATTGATCGCCCAGGGCTTCCGAGTCGCGTCGATCCAGCAGGAACAGGTCAACCTCGAAACGGCCTTCATGAGACTCACCAGAGGAATCGTCTCGTGACGTCGGCCCGGAAAGTACTGGTGATCGCGAATCGCAAACGAGATCGTGTGCCGAGCACGCTCGCACGAGTCGAGTCCGCGATCGAGAATGCGGGTGCGGTCTCCACGATCCTGCGCCCGAAGGACGAGGTGCCAGCCGAACTGGCCGCGGCCTGCTCGACCATCGTCGTCCTCGGCGGTGACGGGACGATCCTCGCGGAGGCTCGACGCCTGGCGCCCCTCGACCGTCCGATCGCCGGCGTGAACGTCGGGCGACTCGGTTTCCTCGCCGGTTTCGATGCCGAGGGCTTCGCGGCCGCCGCCGGCGAGATACTCGGTGACGATCCCCCCACCGTCGAACGAATGATGCTCGAAGTCCGGGTGGAATCCCCCGGTGAAGATGGATCGGGAGACTGGATTCCGTTTCTCAACGATGGCGTCATCACCGCCGGCGAACCGTTCCGCATGATCGAACTTCGCGTCGATCTCGCGGATCGCCCCGGCCCCACTCTTTCCGGGGACGGGCTCATCGTCTCGACCCCCACCGGCAGCACCGCCTACAACGCCAGCGCCGGAGGGCCGATCGTTCATCCGGGTTGCGAGGCACTGGTGATCACGCCGCTGGCGGTGCACAGCCTCGCTTTCAGACCGGTGGTCGCCCGGCCCGACGAAGCCCCCACCGTGCACGTGCTCCGGGCCAACGGCGGTACGACCCTGGTGATCGACGGCCAGAAGACACGCCGCCTCGCCGCAGGCGATACGGTGCGTTTCCGCCGAAGTGAGCATCGGGTCAGACTCGTCCATGACGAAGCCACGGACTTCTGGCAGACCGTCGTTCACAAGATGCGATGGGCCACCGGGCCCACCTATCGCGACCGCTGATCAGTCCTTCGTCTTCCTTTTCACCTCCCTTCTACGGCGTTGAACCAAACTCATGATCGACCTCAAGGACCTCCGCGAGAACCCCGACCGATATCGGGAAGGCGTCACGGCCAAGAATGCGAGCGTCGACATCGACCGCGTGCTGGCGATGGACACTGAACGTCGACGTCTGCAGACCGACCAGGAGGAGGCCCGGGCCGAGCAGAAGCGACTCGGCAAGGAGACCGGCCCACAGATCGGTCGGTTGAAGGGCTCGCTGAAGTCAGCCGAGGGCGAGGATCGCACGAGAATCGAAGCCGAAGTCGCGGAACTGGAGAAACGACCGATCGCACTCAAGGATCGAATCCAGATGCTGGAAGCGGAGATCCAGGCGATCGACCCGAAGTTCCACGAGATGCTTCTCTCGATTCCTCAACCCCCCGCCGCCGACGTGCCCCGAGGGAAAGGCAGCGACGACAACGTCGAGATCCGCCAATGGCACCCCGAAGGCTTCGACCCGAACACCTCGTTCGCGGAACAGCGGGGCTTCGCCCCGAAGACCCATCTTGACCTCGTTCACGAGCTCGGCCTCGTCGACTTCGAACGCGGCGTGAAGATGGGGGGCAGCCGGCACTACGTCCTGACCGGGGCGGGAATGAGATTGCATCAGGCGATCCTTCGATACGCCTTCGACTTCATGACGGTCGAACAAGGGTTCACGGCCATGTCGGTACCCGTGGTCGTCAAGGAAGAATGCATGGAGGGCACCGGATTCTTCCCCGGCGGTCGCGATCAGGCCTACCACATCGAGGAATCCGCCCGCGGCTCCGGCCATGACCTGTACCTGACCGGCACCGGCGAAGTCGGACTCATGGGCCTGCACGCGGACGAGATCGTCGATGTCGACGCTCTTCCGATCACCTACACGACCGTCTCCACCTGCTTCCGACGCGAAGCCGGCGCAGCCGGCAAGGACACCGCCGGTCTCTATCGCATCCATCAGTTCGACAAGGTCGAGCAGGTCGTGGTCTGCAAGGCCGACATCGCCGAACAGAAGGCCTGGCACGAGCGGATGATCGGCTTCGTCGAGTCGATCCTTCAATCGCTCGACCTCCCGTACCGCCTCCTTCAATGCTGCACCGGGGACCTGGGCGCCAAGAACGAGGACATGATCGACGTCGAATGCTGGATGCCGGGCCGTGGCGACGACGGCGAAGACGGACGCCCGGTGGGCGACTGGGGCGAAACCCACTCGGCAAGCCGGCTCGGCGACTACCAGTGCCGCCGACTGAACCTGCGGTACCGAGATCCAGAAACCAGGAAGACGGTGTTCGCCTACTCGCTGAACAACACCGTCGCCGCAAGTCCGCGAATCCTCATTCCGATCCTCGAAATGCACCAGCAAGCCGACGGCTCCGTGTCGGTACCCGAGCCACTTCGACCTTACATGGGTGGCTTGGACACGATCACCCCGGCCTGATCCTCACTCCGAGGCCGAGTCGACGTCGGGCGTGAAATCGAGCGTCGCCCGCAACGGCCAGTGGTCCGAGAGCGGGCCCGCATCGTTGGCCGGAACCAGGATGTCGGTGTTCCGCACCGTGACCCCGCGAACCAGGATGTGATCGATGCGACGACCACGAGGATCGTCCTTCCATCCGTTCCAGGTGCCGCGAGGCGCATCGGCGGGCCGACCCTTGATCGCCGACCACCCATCGATGAACGCACCGTCATCCCTCGTGGCCAGGAGCGTCTCGAGAGGTGGTGACCCCGGCGTCGCGTTGAAGTCGCCGAGAATGACGACCGGTTCATCGCGCATCGTGCGAGGCCGGGATGCGATGCGTTGACGCACCAGTACCGCGCCCTTCTCACGAGCTTCAGCACTTCGGTGATCCAGGTGCAGGTTGCACACCCAGATCGGCGATCGATCGTCCGACTTTTCAACCGGAAGCAATCGGACCATCGTGACCATCCGCGTGCAGGCGGTGTTCCAGGACATCGACCCCGGCACTTCGGGCGTCTCACTCAACCAGAAGTGCGTCGCATGATCGGGATCGAGACGCCAGCGATCGCGCCGCCAGAAAATCGGGACCGCCTCCCCCCTGGCCGCGTCGCGTTCGCGACCGCGGCTGAAGCAACCGTGACCCTCGAGTCCCGAGGTGATCGCGGCCAGTTGATGCGGAAGCACTTCCTGCAATCCGATGATGTCGGCCTTGGAATCGGAAAGGTGCGTGATCACGCCATCGCGCCGATGCGGCCACGCGTGCACCCCGTCACCGGAATTGTCGTAGCGGATGTTCCAGGTCTCCACGACGAGCGGCGGGGCGGCGTCGGCCCGGGAGCCGAGCAGGCCCCCCGCACCGAGGATCACCAGGAGACTCAGGAGTCGGCGGAGGAACCGCGATCCAACGGTGGGAGCATCAGTCGTCATGCCGTCCATTGAACCCGACCCCGCCCCATGCCGCAGGGAAGCAGGCCTTCGGGCCCCGAAGACCTCCTTTCCTGACCCGCCCTTGGCTGGGATCCACCGACGCCGATGTTTGATTCAGGACGAAAAACCCTGTCCCAGGTGATCCAAGGGGATATTCGAGGCGTTTTCAGACGAAACCGTCCCCTCCTTCCGGGAGTGCCCTGTGTGCCTTTCGAAGCCGGTCACGAGCACCGGCCTCGCAGAACCTCGATTCGAAAGGCCCCGTCATGAACACCCCCCGACGACCCCTGCTCACCGCTCTTCTGGCCGCCAGCGCCCTCGGCACCACGACGCTCGCCCAACACACGATCACCGTGGATGACGATCGCCTGCAGATCGCAGATGCGATGTTCACGGATCTGGGATCCGCTCTTGCTCACTTGCATTCGGACTTCAATCCCGAGCTGCATCACGCAACGATCCTGCTGGCCCCTGGTCGGTACCACCTGGTCGAGACCCTCGAGATGCCGGTTGGTGGTTTCGCCGG
>CAJWFU010000228.1:0-4983 GCA_913031315.1 uncultured Phycisphaerae bacterium
GGCATGATCGTGAGGGAACGAATCCCAGGCCGATCCGTCGGCGGAGTAATCCTCGCGGACCGTGCCCCATTGTCGTTCGCTCAACCACGGACCCCAGCGCCGCCAGGGGTTGTCCATGCCATCGACCTGATCGAGTCGGAGGCGTTCCGCCTTGGGCGCCGGGCTGGTCTGGGAATCGGTCGAAGTCATGCCCGCAGGGTACGCGGGACCGGGGCCGGCCACGGGTGGGCCTCAACCGAAGACATCGTCGTGCTGGTTCGCCGGGGAACGGAGGAGTTCGAAGCCCGCGAGCACCTCCCCGATGCTCCACGCCTGGGTGAGGCAGCCGCCCGCCCGGTGGGGGGCATCTCCATCATGGACTTCGGGGATGCCGCCGAGTCCTCGACGACCGACCTCGGACACCAGGCCCGTGAGGATGGCCCTGATCCCCGGAAGATCGCCCCGAACGCGGCGATGGGTCCGCAGGTAGGGACCGAGGAGCCAGGGCCAGCTGGTCCCCATGTGATAGGCGGCATCTCGGGTGGCCTGATCACCCTTGTACGTCGGCTGATAGCGAGTGTCCTCGGGGTCGAGGGTTCGGAGTCCCACCGGCGTGAGCAGCGTCTTCTCACAGATTTCGAGCACCGCGGCGGCCTGGTCACCGATGATCGGTGGGAAGGCGCAACCAGTGGCCAGCAACTGGTTCGGGCGGAGGGAACCGTCAAAACCATGCGGCCCGTCGATGACGTCCGCGAGGTACGAATGGTCCGGCATCCAGAACTGCTGAAAGGAGTCACGGATTCGATCCACCCGTTCGGAAGCGTTGCGGTCGTCACCCCCGAGTCGGTCCGCGAATCGGCGCCGCCACTGCAACGCCGAGTGGAGCAGCCCGTTGATCTCGACCGCCTTGCCGATTCGCGGCGTGACGACGCGATCACCGATGCGGGCGTCCATCCAGGTGAGTTGAAGGCCTTCTTCGCCCTGGGTCATCAGGCCGTCTTCGGGATCGATCCTGATCCCGTGGAGCGTGCCCTGAAGCGGAGCCTGGAGAATCGCATCGATCGTCGGAAGAATCTCGTGAAGGAACGCATCCGCGGCCTCGCCCTTGGTCGCCCGCCAGGTTCGACCCACCGCCTCCACGAACAGCAGCGAGGCGTCCGCGGTGTTGTACTCGGGAGGCGAACCGGTTCCCGGAAACCGATTGGGCAGAAGGCCGTCTCGTTCGTAGCGGCTGAACGTGGTCAGGATCTCCCGGGCGATCTCGCCGCGGCCGGTCGCCAGGCAGAGGCCGGGCAGGGCGATCATCGTGTCGCGGCCCCAGTCCGCGAACCACGGATAGCCGGCGATGATCGAAACGCCCTGCGACTCGCCTTCGCCATCGAGGTCAGGGAGCGGGCGGGTCACCACGAATCGATCCGCGGCGGAGACCAGCGTCCGACGGACGGGAATCTCGTCCGCTCGATCGGCGGAGGCCGCCACGAGCAGGTGACGCTGGCGATCCGCTTCGTCCGCGAAAGGGTCCTGCTCGCGGAAGTCCCGGGCCGTCGAGTCGGCGGCCGCCACTTCAATTCGAAGCACGTCGCCGGTTGCAAGCGTCGCTCGGCATTCCGCGAGATGCACGTGGTCGTCGATCGCGTCGTAGCCACGACGCAGTTCGGCATCGAGGTGATAGCCCCGGTACCAGGGGAAGGTCGGGCCGGCCTCGGGCATCGAGATCTCACCCCCCTGAACCCGGATCGTCACCGGCAATTCGTCTTCGTCGGCCAGGCCGGGAAGAGAGAGATTCCACTCGTCCGGGGCGGTCGTGATCGCCCTCGGCTGCCAGTCGGCGCCCGGCTGGAGGGAGTCCGCCAGCCGATTGGAACCGATCGCCTTCACCGCGAGCCGGATCGGACGATCCGTCGCGTCGACCCGGTATTCGGCCACCACCACGTCGTGCCCGTGGGGCATCACCAACCGGCGGGTCAGTCGAGTCCGCCCGATCAACCAGGTGTGTTCGATCCGACCCTCGAACGTCCGGCAGCGGATCAAATGTCGATGTCCGAAGCCCGAAAGGCCTCCGGTTTCCCAGACGTCACCGGAAAGCGTGCAATCAGCGGCGTGCGGATCATCCTCCGGATCTCGATCCACGAGTCGTTCGCGATCCGAATCCCAGAATCCGACCAGCCGCTCATCGAACTTCGCGAGCACGATGGTCCGGGTGTCGGGGGGGATCACCGCGGCGGCGAGCATCGCGTGGTAGCGACGATCGAGCGTGTTCGCGACCGAACCGCACGCGTAGCCACCTCGCCCGTTGGTGAGCAGCCACTCGTGTGAACGAGACTCGACGTCGTCGGCACAGATCGCCGGACCCAGATCGAGGGCCGGGTGATCTCCGATCCCGTGGGTGGACTCGGGGGCATGAAGTTGATCGGGGCCGGGCATCGTGAAACCCCTACGAGGAGACCGGGCGGACGGGTACGCCGCCGGAAGTGAGTTCGAGGATCGAGGCGGTGGGGGGGAGATCGGCTTGATCGTGGCTGACCAGCACGATTCCGACCCCGACTTCGGTCAGGGTTCGAAGCGTGTCCCGACGCACCTCTTCTCGGAGTCCGCGGTCGAGTGCGGAAAATGGTTCGTCGAGGAGTGCGACCGCCGGACGTCGGGCGAGGAGTCGAGCCAGTGATGTTCTCGCTCGCTCGCCTCCCGACAGGGTCGACGCTCGCTGGCCGGAGAAGGTCGTGGCTCTCGCGGTGGAGAGGGCGGACTCGATCCGGTTCCGTCGTTCTTCCTCATCCAGGACGAGGCCGGACACCGCCATCTTCACGTTGTCGCGAACGTCGAGGTGTTCATAGAGCGGAAGGTGCTGTTCAAGGAGTCCCACCGAACGGCGGCCGGGAGGGAGTGATGCGACGGCGCGGCCGTCGATCTCGATCCGGCCGCGATCGGTCGGCTCGATTCCTGCAATCACTCGAAGCAGGGTGCTCTTTCCGCATCCTGAAGGGCCGACAAGACCGAGGATTTCCGCTCGATTCAGATCGAGGTCCAGGGGACCGACGCCTTCGCCCGTCCGGTGTCGACGCACGACCTCTCGGACCCGGAGAATCGGGCCTTGGTTCGAGGAGGTCGCTTTCGACTCACTCTGCCCGTTCACGCTCGCCTCGCCGGCGACGGAGTTCCGCATCGATGAACGGCTGAAGGGCGCCGTCAAGCACGGTCTGGGGGTTGCCCGCTTCGTGCCCGGTGCGGTGATCCTTGACTCGGTTGTCGTAGAGCACATACGAACGGATCTGGGTTCCCCAGCCGCGATCGACCTTGCCGCCGGTCGCGACATCGAGTTCGGCCTGTCGTCGTTCTTCCTCGAGTTGCTCGAGTTTCGCGGTCAGGACCTGCATCGCCTGCCGCTTGTTCTGAGGCTGGTCACGGAAGGTGGAGGCCACGACCATGATGCCGGTCGGCTTGTGGACGATGCGAACCGCGGAGGCGACCTTGTTGACGTTCTGGCCACCCGGCCCACTGGAGCGGGCGAAGGGCGTGATTTCCAACTCGGTTTCGGGGATTTCGAGATCGGTGGTCTCGAATTCCGGCGTGACGTCGACGGTCACGAAGCTGGTCTGCCGCTTCCCCTGCGAATTGAAGGGGCTCACGCGAGCCAGTCGGTGCGAGCCTCGCTCACAGTTCATGTTCCCGAACGAGTAGATCCCCTTCACGAGATACGAGACTTCGCTGATCCCGACCTCGGTGCCATGGGTCCGGCTGAGCTCCTCGACCTTCCAGCCCTGCTGTTCCCAGTAGTACAGATACATCCGATCGACCATCCCACCGAAATCATCGGCGTCGTTCCCTCCGTCGCCAGCCTGAATCGCCACAAAGCAGTTGCGGTGATCGTGCGGATTGGAGAGGAGTGACTGCAGCTCGACCTTGTCCATGCATCGATGGAGTTGGAAGAGCTCTTCGTCCGCTTCCTCGAGGAGTTCGCGGTCGTTGGCCTCTTTGGCCAGTTCGAGTCCGATGCCGACTTCTTCAAGTCGGCTCATGACCTCTTCGAGGGGGTCGATCTGGGCTTTGATCAGTTTGAATCTGGCAATGACGTCCTGCGCAGCTTCCTGGTTGTTCCAGAAGCCGTCGGCGTTCATTTCAGTCTGGAGCGACTCTCTTTTCGACACCTTGTTGTCGTAGTCAAAGAGAGTCACGGATTGTTAAGATCCGCGCCTCGAGATCCTCGACCAGCGAGGCATGGGTTTCGTAATGCATGGCGACATGGTACCAGCGGCAGGTGCCTGCCGGGGCGATCTTCAGGAAGGGTTGACTCGGCCGGCGGTCAGAACCAGATCATCCACCACGCCCGCGACTCGGTTTCGCCATTCCTCATGCTCGATGACGCCCGCTTCGGTCACCACTTCGTGGGCTTTGCCGAGGCCGATCTGTCCGGGGATGACCAGGGCGCCGATTCCGGAAAGGACGGTTCGCAATTGGATGAGTCCCCGGATGCCTCCGAGACCACCCGGGCTGGCGGACAGCAATCCGACCGCTCGTCCGGCCCACGCCGAAGACGGGATTTCGGGTTGGTCGGGATCGGGTCGCGTGGTCCAGTCGATGGCGTTTTTGAGCACCGCGGAAAACGAGCCGTTGTATTCGGGGCTGGCGACCAGCACCCCCTGTGCTCCGAGAAGAGCCTTCCGAAGGTGTCGGACACCCTCGGGAAGCCCTGATTCTGCTTCAAGGTCGCCGTCGTACAACGGGATTTCCAGCGATCGGAGGTCGATGAACTTCGTCATCGCACCGCCGGCCTCGGCGTGGTGAAGCGCTGCGCGGACCAGACGCTTGTTGAGAGAGCCCGAGCGGGTGCTTCCGGCGATTCCGAGGATCATATTGGACATGTCGTCACTTTCAAGGAGGCGTTTGGCGAAGGGCGATAGGCTAGCCGCCCATGAAGCTTTCTTCCAGAGTCATTTCGCTTCGAGGATCGGCGACGCTGGCGGTCACCGCCCGTGCGAAGGAACTCAGGGCTTCGGGGCGGGACGT
>CAJWFU010000229.1:0-4978 GCA_913031315.1 uncultured Phycisphaerae bacterium
GCGTGGCCCCATGGCCCACGGCGCCTTCAAGCAGTTGGCGATGCAGACCGAATGGGGCGAACTGGACTACCTGATCGTCGACCTGCCACCGGGCACCGGAGACGTTCCGCTCACGCTGGCCCAGCTCCTTCCGCTCACCGGCGCGGTGGTCGTCTGCACGCCTCAGCGGGTGGCGCAGGACGACGCCCGGCGAGCCGTGAGAATGTTCGAGAACCTCGGGGTCGAAGTACTCGGAATCGTCGAGAACATGAGCCACTTCGTCGGTGATGACGGCAAGGAATACGACCTCTTCGGGAAGGGCGGAGCCGAAGTGCTGGCCCAGACCATGGGACTTCCGTTCCTGGGGGCGGTGCCGATCACCCCCGGCCTCCGAATCAACTCCGACGCCGGAACGCCGACCTCGAACTGGGAGGATCCGGCCCTGGCATCCGCGTTCGACGGCCTCTCCACCCTGACCGCCAGCAGAATCTCGGTCGCCGCCTCCCAGGGCAAGTACCAGATGCCCACGATCAGTGTTTCCTGAGGCCGCCCCCCTTTCGAGCCTGAAAACAGGGTGACGACGCTTCGATCTCCGAATCGGCGAAACTCCGCGGACCGCATTCCCAACCAGCCCCATCGGGTGCCCGCGATTCTCTTCGGAATCGCGGGGTCCTGCGGTATCGTCCTATTCGTCGTCTTCACCCTTGCACCGTCGCACTCGCAGATCGGAACCCCTCATGAACCGGCTCAACATGTCTCGCGTCACTCTCCTGACCCTGACCACGGCACTTGCATCTGCAAACGCCGTGAACGGATTGACCCACGTCGATGACACTCCGACCGCCGATCCCACCGACGCCCGCTTGCAGGTAATCGAAACCCGCACCGACGGCGACCTCGTGATCGTCGAGGCTCGAGGCCATCGGATCTCGACCCTTCCGTTCGAAACGATGCGGAACTCCGAAGCGGCCGAACGAGCGGAGAATCGCGAAGCCATTGCCGGCGACGAAGAGAATCGACCGATGCTTGGCATCGGGATGGCCGACGGGGACCGTGGCGTCCTGATCACCGACGTCTACCCCGGGACACCGGCCCATCAGGCCGGACTTCGTCCTGGCGACGAGATCCTGGGTCCCGACGACGAAACCAGGGGTCCCGACGACGACCGTTTCGACACCGAACGGCTCGCGGAGATGATGAACGAGCTTCGGCCCGGCCAGCGGGTGGAGATGCGGTTCCTGCGAGACGGTGAAGAGATGAACACCCAGGTGCGACTCGCCTCCTGGAACCCCCACCTGATGGAGCGAGAAGAGTCAGACCACCCCGCAGACGACCGCGAACGACCAGAGATGAACCGCATCGTCGAGATGCTGCGAGAAGCGATTCCCGGGATGTTCGAGAACGAAGACCTGAACCTCGACATAGAAGTTTTCGAGGAAGACGGTGCCGTCGACATCTCGATCATGCAATCTCCGGAGACATTCGTCCGGGCCGTTGACGAACTCGAAGGCCTCTCCGAAGTCATCATCATGATGGTCGAAGAGATGCTCGCGGAAGAAGAAGGTCGCGACGAGGGTCACGAGGAAGAGCACGATGGGGCCTGGAGGGAAGACGGCCGGGACCACGAATGGAATGAAGATGAAGGGCACGGCGAGGACCTGCAGCATCACGTCGAGCGGATGCTGGAAGAGGCCTGGATGGACATGAAGGGCTGGGGTTCGGACATGGAGGAAGGTCTTCACCAATTCATTCGCGACTGCGACCAACGCTTCGATGAATTCGCCGAGATGGCCGATCGCCGCATGGGTGAGGTCGAGAACGACCTGAACCGCCGCATCGATGAGATGCACGGCAGGCGCGACCAGACGGGCGAAAGGCTGGACGAAATGCTGCAGGATCGCGACCGACGGATCGAAGACGCGCTTCGCAATCGCGATCAGCAGATCGAGAAGGGCGCGAGGCAGTTCCAACGACGCATCGAAGAGGCCGGCCGGGAGATCGAAGACACCATTCGCAGGGTGATCGAATCTCAAGCTCGACTTGCCGAGCAGAACCGCAGGCTCGAAGCCCGGATCGAACGACTGGAACGGGCGATCCGCAACAACCCTGAAACCAAAGACAACCCCAGACCCAATGCTCGGAACCGAGATGGGGATCGCAAAGCCGGCGACCAGGATCAGAAACGCCGCCGGCGTCGTTCACGGCAGGAATCCCGAGACGAAGATGATGCATGATCGAGACTGAAACGCCCCGGCGGATCTCGACTTCTCCGAATTGGAATCCAAACCATGTCGAACCCAAGCACTTACTGGCTCGCCATGCCCGGCGAGGAACCGATCGGACCGCTCACGCGGAATGAGATTCAGGCTCGGGTCGCCTCTTCTCCTCCCGATGCCGATTGGCAGATCTGCGAGGAGGGATCGGAGCACTGGCGTTCGGCGTCGACTCTCGAGGGGAGCACCTCGTCCCCCAGCCCGCCGTCCACTTGGCCACGTTCCGTGAATGAGACCGGCGTCTCGAACAACCAGAGCTACATGATGCTGATGCATCTCAGCCTGTTATCGACTTTCATACTTCCGCTGGCCGGCGTGTTGGTTCCAGTAGCCCTCTGGCTGGCCAAGAAGAATCAGGACGAAGCGATCGATCGCCAGGGGCGAGAGATCGTGAACTGGGTGATCTTTCAAACCATTGCCGCGGCGATCTCATTTCTTCTCGTCTTCTTCTTCATCGGGATCCCGATGCTGCTGGTACTCGCCATCCTGGGAATCATCTTCCCGATCCTCGGCGCCGTGAAGGCTACCGAGGGCGAGTTCTATGCCTATCCGATGCTGTTTCGCGTCCTCCACTGAACCGCGAGCTCGCGGTTTCGCGGAACCACACCCCGGCCAGCCCCCCGCCCGGCTGGGACCGGGCTCGCCCGGCTTCGGTGAAAACGGAGGAAGGGTCCGGACGACACTGGAGCCCCCGTCCTCGACCTCCATCCCGCCCGCTCGGATGTCCGGGCTGTTCCCGATATCCGGGGCAACCGATTCAGAACTCGGCCTTCAGAACCTTGAGCTTCTCGATGAAGGTGTCGAGATGCGACTTCTCGTGGGCGGCTGAAATCTGACACCGCAGCCGGGCTTCGCCCTCGGGCACCACCGGGAAACCGAAACCGATGACGAAGACGCCGAGTTCGAGCATGCGCTTGCTCATGGCGATCGCTCTCGCCGTGTCATGCACGATGATCGGCAGGATCGCCGTCGGACTGTCGAGAACCTCGAAGCCGACCTTGCGAATCCCGTCCCGGGCGTGGGCGGTGTTCTCGCGAAGCCGGGCCACCCGCTCGGGCTCCCGCATGAGGATCTCGATCGCCTTGTCGGCACTGCACGCGATGGTCGCCGGAAGTGCGTTCGAAAAGAGCGTCGGCCGACCACGCTGGATCATGAGCTCAGTCATCGCTCTGGATCCGGCCATGTAACCACCCGCCCCGCCTCCCAGGGCCTTGCCCAGGGTGCTGGTGAAGAGGTCGATGCTCGCCCCCTCCATGCCCCAATGCTCGTGGGTTCCCCGGCCCGTCGGTCCCATCACCCCGGTTCCGTGACTGTCGTCCACGACCAGCTTCGCGTTGAACTCGTCGCAGATCGCTCTCAGGGCCGGAAGGTCGGCGATATCACCTTCCATGCTGAAGACGCCGTCGGTCACCACCCAGATCTGGCCACTCACGTCGTCATTGGCCCTTGCCGCCTCCAGCCGCTCCCGCAGGTGATCGAAGTCACCATGCCGGAAGACGGTCTTGTGCACGCCCTTCTTGATCACCGCCGCCAGACGAATCCCGTCGATGATCGAGGCATGGTTGAGCGCATCGGAGATGATCAGGTCACCTGGCTCGCACAGCGTGGCGAAGATGGCTTCGTTCGCATTCCAGCAACTCGAGAAGGTGTAGGCGCTCTCCACTCCATGGAGTTCCGCGATTCGACGCTCGAGCCCCTCGTGACATTCGAAGGTGCCACAGATGAAACGAACGCTCGCCGTTCCCGCGCCGTATCGCCGCAATCCATTGATGCCGGCCTCCACCACTTCCGGATGGTTCGCGAGCCCCAGATAGTTGTTGGAGCACAGGCAGATCACCTCGCCGTGATCTCGAAGCCGAATGGTGGCATCCATCGGCCCTTCGATCGTCTGAAGAGATTTGAGCTGGCCGGACTCCTGAAGCTGGGCGAGCACCGCCCCCGTGCGGTCGGCGAAGAGATCATTGGCGTCGAGCGTGGTCATGGATCGGTCTTTCCTGGTCGTCGTGCATTGGCCGACGGAGATGCGTCGTTGAAATCACTGGGAGGAGTCGTAGCGTTCGCGAATCCGAGGCACCAGATAGTCCTCGAAGGCGGCGGAGAGATCGTAGGTCGGTTCCCAGCCCCAGTCACCACGAGCGGCCTCGTCGTCACAGGACTCCGGCCAGCTGTCCACGATGGCCTGACGGGCCAGATCCGGCTCGAACGTGGTATCCGCCCCGGAGAAGTGCCGCCGGACCTCACCGAGGAATTCCTCGGCGCTGGGATGAAAGGACTCGATGTTGTAGACGTTGCGGGAGAGCGATGCCTTCTCCGTCGACATGAGCCTCCTGATCGCCCCCACCGCTTCCGGCATGGTCATGAACGGAATCCGGGCATCCGGCCGAACGAAGCAGGCGTAGGAATCACCCCGCGCGGCGGCGTGCAGCATCTCGGGGCCGTAGTCGCTGGTGCCGCCGCTGGGCACCGTGTCCGCACTGATGATTCCAGGAAATCGGATGGACCGAAAGTCGATCGGTCGCTGGATCCGGTCGGCCGCCAGCTTTCGATAGTGATTCTCGTAGTAGTGCCCGAGATTCTCACCCGAAACCTTGTTGCAGCCGTACATCGTGTGTGGCTGAAGGAAGGAGTCCTCGTTCACCGCCCCCGCTTCTCGCTTGATTTCGAGGTCCGGCAGACCGTACGCGGCGATCGAACTGGGAAAGAAGAATCGCACCGGACTTCCGTGG
>CAJWFU010000230.1:0-4963 GCA_913031315.1 uncultured Phycisphaerae bacterium
GGGAACCGGAGAGTCCCCGGCGAATCGTTTCCTCACGGCGTGGAATGAAGGATGTGCTCGATGAACATGGATCCGACCACTGCTTCCCGGCAGGAATCTTCACGGCCTCGGGCCTTGATCGTCACCGCTCCGGGCATCAATTGTGATGGGGAACTGGCGCGAGCCTTCATGGCGGCGGGCGCGGCGCCCGAGTCGATCCTGCTCTCCCGGCTGCGACGTGAACCATCGATCGTGGACGGATTCCAGCTCATCGGTCTTCCCGGCGGCTTCAGTTACGGAGACGATGCCGGCGCGGGCCGCGTGCTCGCCCAGTTGATCCGGCGCGATCTCTATCCGGCACTCGCCGAGGCGATTGCACGGGGTGTGCCGATGATCGCACCTTGCAACGGTTTTCAAATCGCGGTGCAGGCCGGCCTGCTCCCCGGGCCCGAGGACGGGGGGGATTGGCCGACGAAGCCCGCGAGACCGGTCGTCGCCCTGGCGCCGAACGCGGCCGGACGATTTCGCGACGACTGGACTCCGGTCGAAATTCCCGTGGACACTCGGTGCGTCTGGACCGCGGGGCTGGCGGACGTCGACGAATCCATACGAATTCTCCCCAGCGCTCACGGAGAAGGCCGATTCGTCGCCGATGCCGAGATGGTCAGGGGACTCGAGCAATCCGGGCGAGTCGCCGTGCGTTACGCGGACGGGACGAATTTCAACGGATCCGTGGGGCGGATCGCGGGTATCTGCGATTCGAGTGGACTGGTCTTCGGTCTGATGCCGCACCCGGAGCGATACACGCGGTGGACGCAGCATCCGACCTGGACGCGATTGGATCCGGCGATCCGTCAACACGACCCTTTGGGACTTCGGATGTTCCAGAACGCAGTACGGCACTCCATGATGTCGATCTCCTGAGTGGAGGAAACGGCCGCGGTGAAATCATCGAAGAACTGTGAGCGGTGCGGATACGATCGAAGGGGTCTCACCCCGATCGCACGGTGTCCTGAATGCGGTGCGATGGCCCCGGTGCGAGATGGCGACGATTTTTACGATTCGTCGCCTCGCGCGATTGCGACGGCAGCGGCCATTCTCGGGCTGATCGCGTTGGGGCAGGCCTTGTCTCTCATGTTGATCATCGGCTTGTTCGCTCGAGGACAGGCTCAGCCGTGGCTCCTGCTCGGCGGGACGATCCTTGGTGGGATGACCTGTCTGCTGCGGGCAGATCGCCGGCTGCGATCCGTCAGGACGCGGGTATCGGGCAAGACCATCGTGGGACTGGTGATGATCGGTCTCACCGGAATCATGTCGATCCTGTGGTTGGGCACACCATCGGCAGGTGGAGGGCTCGGAGGCGAGTTCGTCCTGCGGCAGTTGCTTCCGCTGCTTGGCGGTATCGGGCTGGTCATCGGGGCGCGGGCCGCGGTGGACACGGCCCAGTGGATCCATGACGCCCGGGGCATTCACTTCGCGGAGCACTCGATCTGGCCGGCGGCGATCTGTCTGGTTTTGGGGATCATGCTGGGTGGCGGGTTGGAGACCGGCAATCGAGTGACTCTGATCTCGGTCGGATTTCTTGGATGGTGGATCGTTCAGCTGATCGGTGACGTTCTGGTCACGCTCCACACCACGCTGTTGATCGGCCACCGATTGAAACTCGATGGGATCGAAACCCGTCGGGCGGAACGTGAATCCGCGTGGTCTGATGATCTGCCCTACCCTCGCGACTCCTGATATTCCAATTCGGTCCTACCACCCATGCCTTCATCATCTCCCAAGAACCCCGTTTCGGGTGCTCGAACCGCACCGTGGCTCGGATCGCATCTTTCAATCTCCGGCGGCATGCATCATGCGATCGAGTCGGCGGTCGAGCTGGATTGCGACTGCGTTCAGGTCTTCACCAAGAACCAGCGTCAATGGAAGTCGAAGCCTCTGGCGAACGAGGACATCGATGCGTGGCGCGCCGCGATCGATTCCATCGGATGGGCCTCGGAGCCGAATCGTGTGGTCAGCCACAACAGTTACCTGGTGAACATGGCCTCCCCGAAGCCCGAGGGCTGGGAGAAGTCGGTCCAGCTGCAACGAGAGGAACTCGAGCGTTGCGAAGCGCTCGGCATTCCGGCCTGCGTGGCTCACCCGGGGGCCCATCTGGAAACGCCGCGGAAAACCGGGGAACCCAATGTTCTAGGAGAGCCGCCGACTCCGGATGAAGAGAAAGGGCTCGCCCGGATCGTCGTGGCTCTGGACCGATTGGAAGTGGAGACGCGTGGCTACGCCGTTCGTACGGCCCTCGAGAACACGGTCGGCAGCGGAACCAATCTCGGGTACGACCCTGGCCAGCTGGCTTGGATCCGTGATCGAGTCAAGGTTCCGGAGCGGCTGGGATTCTGTTTCGACACCTGCCATGCGGTGGCCGCTGGCCACGACATGTCGACGCCTGGAAAGGCGAAGGAGGTTCTGGAGCGTCTGGAGGACACTCTTGGGCTTGACCAGGTGATCGCCATCCATCTGAACGACTCGATCGGGGCGATCGGCAGCCGAAAAGACCGGCACGCCCACATCACGGACGGCACGTGCGGCGAATCCTGCTTTCAAGCGGTCCTGCGGGTGCCGGCCTGGCGAGGGATTCCCATGGTGCTTGAGACGGAGAAAGAGGGCGAGCTGGAGGGGCGATCCTGTGATGCCGTCAACCTTGAACGTCTGTCTTCCTTGGCTCCGGGACGATGATCGAGCCGAAAGAACCTTCGATGACCTTCTCTTTTGAAACCGTGATGCCGTCCGCCCGATCCCATGGCCTCGACCTGGAGGACTCCAGCAGCCGAAGCCGAGGATTCCCTCGATGGTCGATTTTGGTTCTTTTGGTGCTCGGGGGATGCGTCTCCGGGCCTTCGGGGAACGTCCCAGATGCCCCGGTGCCAGCGGCTCCGAGGCCGACCGTGGACGTTCGTCGGCCGACTGAGGCTCAGGCGATGCGGGCCGATGAGGGTCGGACGCTGATCAATGACGGAGCCCCGGAAGAGGCCATCGTGGTCTTCGAGTCGCTGCTCGATGAGAATCCTTCGCTCACCGTCGCCTATATCGGTATCGGTACGGCCTACGACTCCATGGGCGATGCGATCCGGGCCGAACCCGCCTTCGCCCGTGCGACTCGTCTTGAACCTCGAAATTTCGATGCTCAATTCGGTCATGGCGAAGCATTGCGTGCGCTGGGCCGATTTCGAGCGGCCTTACGGGCCTACCAGCAGGCCCTCGTGGTCGAACCGGACGCCGCGGACGCTCTCGGCGCCCTGGCGGCGACCTTCCTGGAGTTGGGTCTGGCCCGAAGTGCGATCGCACCCGCCGAGCGGATGGTCGAACTACGGCCTGGCGACGGTGCCGCCCTCGTCAATCTTGGAACGGCCTACATGCTTGCGGGTCGTCCCAGCGATGCGATCGATACCTATGAGATCGCGATCGAAATGGTGGGCAACGATCCCGAACTGATCGGCAATCTCATCGAGTGCTACGCGATCGAAGAGCGTTTTCAGGAATCCGTCAATGCCGGGCAGGTTCTGCTGGCGATCGCGCCGTCGGCAATCGCTTGGGAACGCCAGGGGCGTGGATACTTCCGACTGGGCGATTACGATGCCAGCGTCGAGTCCTACCGCCGGGCGGTCGAGATCGACCCGGAATACTGGCCCGCGCTCAATGGGATCGGGGTCAATGAGTTGAATGCCTGGCTGAGTTCGGAACGCACCGAGCTCGAAGCCCGTGAGGAGGCCGCCAGTGCGTTCAGGGCGAGCCTTCGGATCAATCCCGACCAGCCGAAGGTCGTTCGCCTGTTGACGACCTACAGTCTTTAGATTCGTCGCCCTCCATCGGCTGAGCCCCGGCCGGCTCGAGGTGGAGCGCAGGAGTGAACTGATGAGCAGTGTGGCCCCATTCGCCGAGCAGATCCTTGAATTCTTCGACAATCCCGGGCAGACGCCCTACGTGATCGAACACCGGCACGAGGAGTTCACCTCGGTGTGTCCGATGACCGATCACCCGGATTTCGGGACGATCATGGTTCGCTACGAGCCCGCGGCGGTCTGCGTCGAATTGAAGAGCCTGAAGCTCTATTTTCACGCTTTCCGGAACGAGGGGATGTATTTCGAGGCGGTCACCAACAAGATTCGCGATGACCTGGCCCGGACGATGAGTCCGGCCTGGCTTCAGATCGTGAGTGATTGGAAGGGCCGCGGTGGCGTGAAGAGTCGAGTGATCGCTCCTTGGGGCGACGTGCCGACCTGGGCTGCATCCGGCCTCTAGAGTCCCTGATTTCACCGCCGAGTCACCGACCGGCAGATGAAGGCGATGCCTCAACCCCCTCGATCCGTCGGGCGGGCCGGGGGGGCCTGGCCCCGCGCACACCGTCGCGCCCGACTTGCACGTCGGGGCTGGTTGCGGGTTGGCCGCCGGGGCGGGATACTGCTCGACTGCCCTCACCGATCCATTTTTCAATCCGCCATGCCTTCCCCACGGAAAGGGACTCATGTCCTTCGAAGCTGCTGTTCACGCCAAGGCCATCGAGCTCGACCTCCTCTCTCTCGACATGACCGCCGCCGCCGGAAGCGGCCATCCGACGACCGCGATGAGCCTCGGCCATCTGGTGACGGTGCTGCTGTACGGACACATGAGATGGGATCCGAAGGAACCCCGGTATCCAACTTCGGATCGATTGGTTCTGAGTGAGGGTCATGCCGTACCCATCATCTACGCGGCCGGTGCCGACCTCGGAATCATGATCGGGCGTGAAGGTCAACCGGCCCGACCGATGACCCGGAAGGACGCACTTGATCTTCGGGCGGCCGATTCCATGATCGACGGCCATCCGAATCCCATGGAGGGTTTTCCCTTCTTCGACGCGGCCACCGGTTCGCTCGGGCAGGGGCTTTCCGTCGCGGCGGGATTGGCACTCGCCGCGCGTGTGGACGACTTCGACAAGCGGATCTTCTGC
>CAJWFU010000231.1:0-4958 GCA_913031315.1 uncultured Phycisphaerae bacterium
AGGCCTCGCTCACCGAATGGTCGGCCGAACATCTTCCCACGATGGTGCGCGGGGCGTGGTGGAACTGGTCGAAGGAACCGGTGCATGAAGCCACACTCGCCGCGGCGGATTCGGTGGCCCGCATCCTGCTCGGTCCGTTTCATCCGGGTGATTCCGAAGAAGACGTTCCGGCCTCGCGGCCGCTGAACGAGTGGGTGGACGAACTGATCGGCCTGCTTCGCAGGATCGATGACGAGCACGGAGACGGCGCCTGGTCGGACGCCTCGACCCGAGCCGTTCGCGATGCCCTCGCGGCGGTCATGCTGGTTCCCGCCGCCCTCGCGCCGATGCTCGATGCATCGGAGGCGATGGCGGTGATGGTCGAACTGGTGGGCCGGGGCTCGCTCCCCGATCCGGGCGCCGCCGATTCCATCGAGACCATCGGCTGGCTCGAGGCGCCGTTCGATCCGGCAAGGCGACTTCTGGTGACCGGCCTGCATGACGCCGCGGTTCCCGGCCGGCGCGACGATCCACTGCTTCCGGACGGTCTTCGATCGGAGCTGGGGCTGGAGGACGACCGGCGTCGCACGGCGCGGGACCGCTGGGTGCTCGCGACCATTCTCGGCCGCGATCCCGAGGCTCGATTCCTGGTCTCGCGCCACGACGCCCTCGGTGAACCGTTGCTTCCGTCCCGTCTGCTGTTCGGCGTCGCGGATCCTCCGAAGCGATCATCGGTCGCGACGGGATCAAACGACCCTGACCGTGCGCCGGTGGTGTCGGCGGCGTTCGCTCACGACCTGGCCCGGCGAGTCGGGCACGTCTTCGATTCTCCCGCTCGACGTCGAGGCGGGGCTGCGGTCTCGTCGGCCTTCGGGCGTTTCAAGCCCCCCGAGGCCGGGACCATGCCTCTCAAGCCGCCCTCGACCATGAGTGCGACCGCATTTCGGGATTACCTCGCGTCGCCGTATCGATTCTGGCTTCGTCGAATCCTGCGGCTTGATGCCAAGTCGCCGATGGGTGAGGAATTCGATCCTCGCCTTTTCGGTCTCGTGTTGCATGATGCGGTCGAGGCGTTCGGTCGGCTGGAGATCGATCGGCTGGAAGCGGGACGTTCTCCGTTGCTCGACGTCGATGCGGTCCACGGCGAGATGCTGGCCGGCATGGAGCACTCGATTCGCAGTCGGATCGTGGAAGAGGGTTCCGATCGTTCGGTCGCCTGGACGCAGGCCGCCTCCGCCGCCCTCCGACTGCAGGGGAGGATTCTTGAATCCCGACTCCGTCGCGTGGCGGAGATCCAGGTCGAGCGTTCGGAGCAGGGATGGCGAGTCCATGAGGTCGAATCCGACATCAAGGAGTCGCTCGATGTCCCCGACGAAGCGCCGCAACCGATCCGGGGTCGCATCGACCGAATCGATCGGCATCCCGAACGAGGCTGGCAACTGCTGGATTTCAAGACGTCCGACCAGGGCAAGGGGCCGGATGCCGTGCACTATCGCGCCAGTACCGGAGACTGGCTCGACCTCCAGTTGCCGCTCTACCGCTGGGCCGCGTCCTCCCGACTCCCCGGCTCCCCGAGTCCGGACGAGATCCATACCGGGTACTTCGTGGTCGGCGGCGATCCCTCCAAGATCAAGGTCATGCCGTCGAAGAAGATCGACCCGCTGGTGGACGAGGCCATGGATGTCGCGCGGGAGATCGTCCGATCGATCCGCGCTGGTTACTTCGTCGATCCCCCCGAGGCCAAGGCGCCCTACGAAGGTGATCCGGTGGCGTTGGTCATGCGCTCGATGGCGTTGGTCGCCGACGGCGAAGAGGAGGGTGGGGAATGAACGAAGCCACCTTCATCGACCGCCGGATCATGGCCTCGGCCGGAACCGGAAAGACCTGGAATCTCGCGGCCCGCTATCTCGACCTGGTGCTGGCGGGGGTCGATCCCTCGACCATTCTCGCGACCACCTTCACCCGGGCCGCGGCGGCGGAGATCCGTGATCGGGTGCTGACCGACGCGGCCGGGCTGGTTCTGGATCCCAAGGAACGCACGAAAGCCGCGGGCGACGGGCGATTCAAGACCGGGTCGGTCGACGAGGCGACGGCCGCACGGCTGCTGCATGAGTTGGTTCGTCGATTGCCGGATCTCCAGATCCGAACCCTCGACAGTCTCTTCGTCTCGCTCGCCGCCGGTCTCGGCACCGCGTCCGGGGTGCCGGTCGGGGCCCGCATGGCCGACGCCGATCAGGCGGCCTCGCTGCTTCGGGAAGGCATCGGTCTTGCGCTCGAGGAAGCGGATGAAGGCGAACTGCTCTCGACCCTCGAGACCCTCGGTCGTGGTGCGACCAAGGTCGCGGTGGTCTCCACCGTCGAACGAGCGATTTCCGGCCTGCTCGCCGTGGCCGAGGAATCGACCGACGACGCCTGGATCTGGCCGATGCCACCGCGGGATGCCGAGGCGATCGACTCGGTCGCCGCCGCGTTCGCCGCGGTCGATCCTTCGATCGACAAGCGGTGCTTGAAGGCGGTGGCCGGTCTGTCGGCCCTGTTGATGATGGCCCGGAGCACCGACGGCGAGATCTGGCGAGTGATTCAGGAGTCGACGCTGGTGGCCGCGTCGGGGCCGGACGGGGCGGGCACCTATCACAAGAAGCCGATTCCGGAATCACTGGTGCCGGCGCTCGAGCAGTTGCACCGACTCGCGGTCGATGGCAATCGTCGCAATCTCGCCCGACGCACGGGGTGTCTTCATGACCTGGTGGCACGAGTGGAGCCGCATCTCCGCCGATTGAAGCGACGGCATCGACTCGCGGTCTTCGACGACTTCGTGCGGGCGCTGGATCCGATCCGCGGAGAAGCGAGCCCGGATTCGCTGGCCGAACTCTGGTTCCGCCTCGACACGTCGCTCGAGCATCTGCTGCTCGACGAGTTTCAGGACACTTCGGCGACCCAGTTGCGAGCGATTCGACCGGTCGCCACGGAGATCCTTTCCGGCGGCGACGGTGAACGACCGCGATCATTGCTGGTGGTGGGGGACGTCAAGCAGTCGATCTACGGGTGGCGTGGCGGGGATCCCGCGATTCTCGAACGGCTGGACGAAGTGATCGCCGACGGCCCGGTCGACTTCGATGACGTCCCGCTCGCGACCTCGTACCGATCGAGCCAGGCGGTCGTCGATCTGGTGAACGCGATCTTCGAAGGCATCGCCCAAAACGGTGCGGTGCGGCAACGTTCGGCCGCCGCGGCGGACCATTTCGGACGCCTTTTCAACACTCACGACACCATGAAGAAGCATGCGGGCCGCGGGACGGTGGAGTTCCTGCCGGAGACCGACGACGAACGGGATCGAATGCGGGTGCTGGCGGAATCCGCGGCGGAGGCGGCGGCGGCGTTGGTCGAACGACACGGTCTGGCCCGGTCGGACGGCGAGCCGTCGGTCGCGGTGCTGGTCCGGAGCAACAAACCCATCGGTCCGATCGTGGAAGCCCTCCGGGCTCGACGCATCCCCGCCAGCGGCCGAGGTGGTGGCTCGTTGCTCGATGCCGAGGCGGCGGTGGCGGTGGTGCAGGCGTTCCGGTTGGCGGCCGATCCCGAGGATCGTTTCGCGGCCGAGGATCTCGCCCGCTCGCCGTTGGCTTCGATGGTCGGACTTCCGGCCTCCGAAGGCCACGCACGGGTCGCGGATGCCGAACGTCGAATCGTTGGTCGACGACTTCGCGCCCGCTTCGGTGAAGAAGGTCCGGCCGAGGTGGTCGATGGCTGGCGTCGTGAACTCGCCGATCGACTGACCGCGCGGGAATCCGCCCGGTTGCGTCAGTTGGTGGAGCAACTCGAAGCGATCGATGCGGACCCCGAAGGGCCACGTTCCCCACGGGCGGTCGCCCATCATCTGCAGACCTGTCGAGTCGACGATCCTGGAGGCGACGGCGTGGTGGTGATGACCATCCATCAGTCGAAGGGCCTGGAATTCCCCGGGGTGGTGGTGACCGAGATGCACCAGTCGCTGTTTCGGCAGCCGACGGTCGCGGTCGCGACCCCCGAGATTCCCGCGACCCCCAGTGAGCAGGTGGCCACCTGGTACAACGAGAAGACGCGACCGGTGGAAGCGATCCAGGTGCACGATCAGGCCACCGATCGAGTGGTGCTGGAATCGTTGTGCGGTCTCTACGTCGCCCTGACCCGGGCGGCTTCGGATCTCGTGGTGCAGGTCGAACGACCGCGATTCAATCGGGACGGTGGCCCATCGCTCACCAGCGTGGGCAGTCTGGGGGGGGTGGTGCGGGCCGCGATCGGCGTCGATGGCGACGAGCATGCCGCAAAATCCCTGCCTGACGATCAGGATGGCACCCGACTTCAGGAGATCCTGGTCCGGACGTGTCCGGACGAGACCGACGCGTCTTCGCGGGGCGAGGACGCGGCGTCTTCGGCATCGGCGGCGGGGGAGAGCCCCAGCTGGACGGTTCGGCCGGGGTCTCGTCGAAAGCGGGCGGTCACCGCGCCGCCCCCCTCGGGAGATCACGATCGGGCCTCGCTGCTCCAGTTCGGATTCGCGGGGGCGTTGGAACGCGGACGAGTGGTTCATGCCGGATTCGAACTCCTGGAATGGAGTTCGGATCTCGACCGATTCGACGACCAGACCCTGGCGCAGGCGTTGGCTCGGCGCTGTCCGGTGTCCTCGGAGGTGGTGTCACGGGACGCCGCGGATGCCTGGTATCTCGAACAGGTCGGGCTGATCCGGACGAGTCTTGCCCGGCCGGCGGTGAAATCGGTCTTCGACGGCGAGGCCGGGCCGGCCGCCGGTGACCATCGAATCGTCCGCCGCGAGTTCCCGTTGGTGCGTCGGAGCGGCCAGGGGGTTCAAGTGGGGCTGATCGATCGGCTGGTGCTGCACCTCGATCGCCAGCCTGGTTCCACGGCTGATGGACCGCCCCGGGTCATTGCGGCTTCGATCATCGACTTCAAGACCGATCGGCCCGGTGATGGTTCGGCGG
>CAJWFU010000232.1:0-4951 GCA_913031315.1 uncultured Phycisphaerae bacterium
CGCTCCGGGTCAAATTTCAACCCTTCCGCTGCACGCTCTACGCGGTAAAGTTCTCCCGGCTCCAGCCCGCTCGTAGCAAAATCACCCAAAGTGGCATGGCCGATCATGGCCGGATCTTGTTCCATATAGCCTGCCGACAAACCCGGCGGGATCACCCGTGCGCCGTGGTCTGGTTCAACCAAACCGGCCATCACTTTCATCAAGGTGGATTTTCCAGACCCGTTGCGGCCCACCAAAGCCAGCCGGTCGCTGGGTTGAATAACCAAATCCAGCCCATCAAAGACCGGATCTCCGCCAAATGTCAGCGCAATATCGTTTAGCTGTAGTAATGGAACACGTGCCATAGCGCGCTGCTAAGCGTCCGATCACGAAAGGTCAAGAGAGGGCCCGCAAAAGCCGTTTTCGGGCAGCGGGAATCGACTGAATTTCAATGCCGGTAAAGACATGCAGCGTGTTCATCTGCCGGTCGATCACCGCGTGATCGCTGACCCAGCCGCCCATGGACAGATAGGTGCGCAGCAGCGGCGGAATCAGCCGCAGCGCCGCCCGCGCATCCCCCGCCGGAACCTCCGGGTCAAAGCGGATCACCTCGGGCGCCTTTTCCCCGACCCGCCAGCGCTCCGGCGCGGCATGGCGGGCGCGCAGATAGGCAAAGGCCTCGGCGTAGCGGGCGGGTTCCCTCGTTGTACATCGCTCGGGCGGCCAGTTCGGCGTTCCCGAGCGTGGCGGCTTGTCGGAAGGCTTCGGCGGAGGTTCCCAGTTCGCCGGCGCGAAAAGCGGCGACGCCTCGGTTGTACGAGGCCGCGGCTTGTCGCGGATCGGCTTTTTCCACCGCACTCCAGGCGGTGGCCGCTTCCATCCAGGCCTCTCGGGCCATGGCATCCTCGGCGGTTGCGACCAGAGATGCGATCTCCGCTCTCGACGCGGAGCGATTCGGAAGTCCGCGGTCGATCGCCGTGGGCGTCGGGGGACTGGTGGCCGCCAGGGATCCGGCGCAGATGAACAGGCCGAAGATCAGAAATGATCGGCCGCAGGAGAGCCTTGGGGACGGGGAGGAACGAATCAGTGACTTCATCCGGTATTCCTCCGTTCGGGGTTCGGACTCACGGGTTCGGCGGGGGTTCTTCGCCGTTCTGCGATCAGGGTGTCAAGCACCAGGAGGATGAGGGCGGCCACGGCGAACCATCGGAAACGAGGTGTCTTCTGCTGGGTGACCGACGACGCCTGGTCTCGACGATCGATGGTTTCGACCCACTGGTCGAAGAATTCGCTCAGGTCGACGAGACTGGTTCCGGCCGGGACGAAGATGCCTCCGCCCGCGGTCGCGACCGAAGTCAGAAGCGAAGGATCCATGCGACTCCAGACCTCCTGACCTTCATGGCGAATCCAGGTTGGTTGTCCGTTGACGAGGGTCGGAATCCGGGCTCCGTCTCCGTCATCACCGATGCCCACGGTGTAGACGCGAGCACCGTGCTTCTTCCAGGCGGTGGCCGCGGCTTCCACGGGAAAACTGCCCATGTCCTCACCATCGGTGAGCACCACGATGGCCTTGCCGACCGGTTCGTCGTCCGGGAATGCGTTCGCGGCGACCCGGATGGCATCGCCGAGCATCGAACCTCCTCGGGTGGTGCTTCGGGGAGAAAGTTCCGCGACCGTGGTCTTGAAGGCGTCGTAGTTGAGGGTGAGCGGACTGCGAACCGTGGCGTCCCCCGCGAAGTCGACGAGGCCGACCCGATCACCGGCCATCGCGTCCACGGCATCTTCGATGAAGAATCGTGAACGATCGAGTCTGGAGGGGGAAGCGTCCGTGGCGAGCATGCTGCGGCTCACATCGACCACGAAGAAGACGTCCATGCCGCGTCGATCGGTCTCGACGTACCGAACGCCCCATCGGGGGTCGGCCAGAGCGAAGACCACCAGGACCAGTGCGATGGTCGAGAGGATGGCTCGAACCACGGGACGGAAGTTACTGAGATGCGGCGCCAGGCGAACCAGCATCGGATGATCGGCGAACCGTTCCAAGGCTCGCCGCCGAGCGAAGATCGACCAGGCGGCCAGGAGGCCGATGCCGACGACGAGCCAGATCCAGCGAAACGCCTCGGGATGTTCGAAGACGGAGTTCACGGGATGGTCCGGAAGCGGGTGTTGACCAGCAGGAGTTCGAGACCCAGCAGAATCAAGACGACCAGAAGGATCGGTGGAATCTGGATCCGACCAAGATCGAGGGGGGCCACGGCGAGATCCCGGTAGAGCCGGTATCGCCGCTGCTCGGTGGTCGTCTTCTCCAATTCGTCGATCGCGGCGTAGATGTCCCGGAGGGAGTCCGTATCGGTGGCCCGGAAGTAGCGGCCTCCCGTCGCTTCGGAGACTCGAGTGAGAGTCTCTTCGTCGATCGAGACCCGGATCTTGGTCATCCGTCGCTGACCGAACATGTCCATGGCGGGGATCGCTGCCACACCGTCCGAGCCCACGCCGATCGCGTAGACCTTCACGCCGAAGGCCTGGGCGATCTCTGCCGCGGTATCGGGATCGATGTCGCCGGCATTGTTCTCTCCGTCGGTCAGAAGCACGATCACCCGACTCTTGATTCGTCGCCCCTCGGCATCGGCTCGGTCATCCAGTTCCCGCAATCGTTCCACCGCGAGGGCGATCGCATCACCGATCGCGGTCCCATCCTCGTTTCGTTGGGTCGCGATGCGTACACCATCGACGGCGTCCACCACATGGGCATGGTCGAGGGTGAGCGGACTGGCGGTATCGGCGTTGCGGGCGAAGGTGATCAGTCCCACGAGATCATCGGGCCGCCCGGGAAGATCCTCGTCGCCCGCGATGAATTCCGTGAGGACCTTCTTGACGGCAGTGAGTCGATCGACCTGGCCGCCCTCCAGCTTGAAGTCGAGGGCCGCCATCGATCCCGAGCGGTCGATCACCGACTGGATGGCGATGCCTTCGACGAAGACGCGGCTTCGCTCGTTCGCCTTGATCGGCCGGGCGATGCAGATGATCAGCAGGGCGATCGCGGTCATCCGAAGGGCGGCTGGCACCCAGCGGAAACGTGCGATCCATGATCGGCCGACGGAGGCGAGAACGGAGGTTCGCGAATGCAGGATCGTCGCACGTCGACGCCGCAGCATCGGCAGCCAGGCCAGAAAGGCCAGTGGCATCAGAAGAAGCCACCAGATCGCTCCCGGATGGAATCCCAGCTCCCCGCCGGCGATTCGGTCGAGCCAATTCGTCATGACCGCTCCTCCAGTCGGTCGAGACCATCCACCGCCTCGTCGACTGCTCGTCGCCGGTGGTGGGAATGCGATCGGGAAGCCACGTTTTCGGTGGGGGAATCCGATGCGGGATTCGAGGATGTGATTTCGGGGGGGGCCGGTCGCGGCCCGACCTTGTGCACGAAATCCCTCACCAGTTGAAGATCCCGCCCGGCTTCCGTGGACGCGGGACGGTCACCGGCGAATTTCACCAGGTCGGCCGAACGCAGGAGATTCCCCAGAAGGCGAGCGTGTTCGGGATCGACTTCGGGGTGTCGGCCGGCTTCGCGAATGAACTCCGGCGTCGTTCGATCCGGAGCCGCGATTCCATATCGGCGTTCCATGAAATCCCGGGCGATGTCGGTGAGCCCGATGTAGAAACGATTGACCCGGCCTCGAGGAAGATCATCGCCCGCGGCCAGTTCGTCGAGTCGAGCGAGGGCCCAGGTGTCGGCCGGCACGGGGGGAGGCGTCGGACGAGGCCGCCGCCACCACCGAACGAGCAGGAAACCGATCAACGCCGCGGCCAGCAATGACAGGGTGATCCAGAGCACGGGCCAGGGTCGGTCGATGGGAACGTCCACGGCCCCGGAGATGTCCCGATAGGTCTCGGGAGTGGCATCAAGCCCGGTCACCGATGCCACATCCATCGATCGAGCCGGGGTCTGCGCATCCGCGGTTCCGAGTCGGATACCGAAGGCCGGGAGTTCGACCACGCCGCTCGCAAAGGTTCGAATCTCCCAGGCGAACGCGACCGTTCCGGCGGTCGGAGCGGATGCTGGAGGCACGGAGCCGAGGATCTCGAATTCACCCAGCGGTTGATCCCGCGTCGGCCAGACTGGCCGCAGTTCGCCGGAGGCCGGCGTGTCGGAATCGATTTCAAGCCGCAAGCGAACGGGCAGGCCCACTTCCGCCGGCGTGTTCTGCAGTATCAGGCGAGCCGGAGTTCCGTCGAAGTCGAGTTCGATCGCATCCCCGGGGCGCCAGGGCGGCGAGCTGGGGGCATCTTCCGCGGTGGGCTCATTCATGCTTCCCGGCGGGGCGAGCATGGTCGACGGCATGGGTGGGGCGTCCTGGACACCGGGGCCGGACGACGCGGCGCTGCCGATGCTGAACGCGAAGACCATTGCGAGGACCGTCTTCGGACGAGGAATGATCGATCGTTCCTGGTTCATCGCGACCGTCTCCGCTCGCGGCGTCGAAAGTAGGTCGTGAGCGGTTCGACGAAATCGGAACCGGTCTCGAGCAGCAGGGGATCGAGGCGCATGCGGCGGAAGGCGGTGTCCCGTCGTTCCGTCGCCGATCTGGTGGCCTCCTCGAAGCGTCGCCGTACCCGTCGCCGCCCGGTATCGACGAGGGAGCGTTGCCCGGTCTCGGGATCGGTGAACTCGACCAGGCCCATGGCGGGGATTTCATGTTCTCGCTGATCGCTCACCACGACCGGCACGACGTCGTGTCGACGACGTGCGGCCAGTAATGAACGTTCCCAGCCCTGGTCGAGGAAATCGCTCACCACGAAGACCACGGCCCGTTGCCGGAGAACCCGGTCCAGTTCCCCGACCGCCGCTCCGATTCCCGTTCCCTGCCCCTTCGGACGGATGGCCAGAAGATCTCGAACGATTCGCATCACGTGACGGGTGCCCTTGCGGGGCGGAACGAATCCTTCGACCTGGTCGGTGAAGGAGAGCAGGCCG
>CAJWFU010000233.1:0-4945 GCA_913031315.1 uncultured Phycisphaerae bacterium
TCGCTCGGCATGCCATGGCTGATGCAGAAAGTGGTCTTCGTCGAAGTCTGGCAGTGGTTTGCGATCGCGATGGTCATCCTTCTCGGCCTGATCCTGGATCTTCTGATCCGGATCATCGGCGGCCGGTTGCTCCGCCCGCTCATGCGGCGACTCCACGAGGACGTCGAGGACCAGAGCATGCGTCGCGCCGTCCGCGGCTTCGGCCTCGTCGGCTCGACCATGACGTGGTTCCTGTTCATTCCACTTCTCCAGCTGCCGCTGGTCGCCTTCGCGATTCTCCAACCCGCCTCGCGCTTCACCTTCGTGCTCGCACTCTTCTGGTGTGGCTGGCGATCGACGGATCTTCTCGGCGACGTGTTACTGGGCCGGGCCCGGCGTTCGGAGACCAAGGCCGACGACATCATCGTGCCCATGGTCCGCAAGACCTTGAAGGTCATGCTGGTCATCTTTGCATTGCTGAATCTCTCACCGATGCTCGGCTTGAACCTGGGGCCCCTGCTCGCGGCGATCGGCGTCGGCAGCTTCGGTTTCGCATTCGCCTTCAAGAACTCGCTGGAGAACCTCTTCGGCAGCGTGACGGTCATCCTCGACCGCCCCTTCCAGGTGGGCGACTGGGTGATCATCGATGACGTGGAAGGCACGGTCGAGAGCGTCGGCCTGAGATCGACCCGCATTCGGACGTTCTACAACTCGCTGGTCTCCGTGCCGAACTCGAATCTCATCACCCGTACCGTCGACAACTACGGTCTTCGAAAATACCGACGTTGGAAAGCCGACATCGGCATTCTCTACGGCACCCCGATCCCCCGGATCGAGGCTTTCTGCGAGGCGATCCGAGAACTGATTCGCGAGCATCCCTACACCCGGAAGGACTACTACCAGGTGTGGGTCAACGAATTCGGCCCGAGTTCGATCAACATCCTGGTCTATGTCTTCTGGGAAGCGCCCGACTGGCAGACCGAACTCCGGGAACGCCATCGATTCATGATCGACATCATGAGGATGGCGAACGAACTCGGGGTGGAGTTCGCCTTCCCCTCCCAGACCGTCTACCTGCAGCGCGGCTCCAAGCCCGCAACCCCCGTGGATTCGGAACTCGATGAAGCAGCCGATCGCCACGCCGCCATGAGACAGGGTCGGGTCGCGGTCAGAAAGGTCACCGAGGAGGCCGCGTGGCGGACCGAAACCATCCCGAAGTATCGATTCCTCAACGCGGAGGAAACCGCCCGAATCGACCAGATCGAGGATGAAGACCGGGCCACCCAACTGGAGCAACGGCTGGGGAACCGCGAGCGGCATGACGGTCTTCCAGAATCTGGAACGGATCCGGACAATCCGGACTTCACGGAACAAAGAGACGCCGGGGGCTGACCTCCGGACGGGTATGATCCAACATCCTTCAACCGCCGAGCCGATCGGGAGCCCCATCGTGACCGCCCAGACTCTGAACGAGATCGCCGTCTTCCGTCTCGAATCCCTCGCCGATGGCGTGGGCGAGTTCACCGTCCCCGGGACGCAGTACCGCTTGAATCTCGACGTGGAAGGCGACCTTTCCGCGTCCATCGGACAACGGGTCCGAGGCCGCGTGCATGGCCGGGCACTCCGGATGCATCGCGCTTCCGCGGGGGGAAACTTCATCGAGCCCCTTCAAGGCCGACCACGCATCGTGCAGGGGACGGTCCTCGCCGTCGACCCGGCGAGCCAGGAAGTCATTCTGGATCTCGTGGTGCCGATCCGAGTGGCGATGGCGGATGATCAATCCGCTTCGGGATTCGCGACCGGCGAGATGGTGAACTTCTACATGGAGCCGGGAACGCGATTCGTCGCGGAAGCCTCCGGCAACGGCTGAACTCGAAGCCGATGCTCCTTCTGATCGACAACTACGACTCCTTCACCTGGAACCTGGTCCAGCGGTTCGGCGAGATCGAACCCGACGTCGAGGTGAAGGTGGTTCGGAACGACGCGATCACACCGGACGAGGCGGAAGCGATGTCTCCCACGCATCTGGTGGTGTCTCCCGGACCGTGCACGCCCAGGGAAGCGGGCGTGAGTGCGGCGATGATCGAGCGTTTCCGGGGACGAATTCCCGTGCTCGGTGTCTGCCTCGGCCATCAGACCATCGGCGATCTTCATGGCATGACGGTCCACCGTCACCATGAACCGGTGCATGGCAAGACTTCGATGGTCCATCACGACGGACGTGGCGTGTTCGAAGGGCTGCCCAATCCTTTTCAAGCCACTCGATACCACTCACTGGTGGTGGAACGAGACACCGTGCCGGCCAACTGGGAGATTTCAGCCTGGCTCGAGGACGGCCTGGTGATGGGATTGCGCAGTCGCGAATCCGGGCCTCCGGTCGAAGGCGTGCAGTTTCATCCCGAGAGCTTTCTCACGCTTGACGGACCGATGCTGCTCGGCAACTTTCTCGCCTCCGCCTCGGCGGGCCGTGGCGAGAATCACTGAGTCAGGCCGCGGTGCCCGCCACCCCGTCACGGGTCACCAGAAAAAGCGAAGGAGTGATCGGATACGGAAGTCTCCGGTAGTCCTGATCAATCCGCTTCTGAAGGCGGTCCACGAAATGCGATGGGTTCGCCGTCATGGCCACGAACATGTCACGGGCCGGAGCGGCGACGAAAAAGTCTCCGTCAAGTTCGGGCGCAAGCCGTTCATGGAGTCGACCGAGCAGCAACCTCGCCGCGTCGTAACCGTCGTGCTCGTTGAGGATCGCCGCCCGACCACCATCCTTGCTCTCCACCAACTGGATGTTCAGGTCAGGGGAATATCGCTCGAGGTTCTTGCGGGCGATCTCATCGAGGTCGTCCATCGACACCCCCCAGCGCACCGCCTGCTCCACCGTCAGCGAAACCGTCACCTCGGGCATGTCGATCACGAACACCACGACCGTCTCATTCACCCACGGAACGTGGGCGACCTGCTCGCGATCAAGCTGCTTGAAGATCGATTCGGGCTGGATCCGAGGCATGATTCGGTGGCGAGCGAGTTCCAGAGGAACCACCGTGCTGCCGATCTCATCGCCATCGAGAATCTTCTCCAGGTAATCCTCGACGATGTCGGTTCCTCGTTCAGGATCACCGAGCACCATGCGGTAGACGTTCTCGAGGCCGAGATGTCGCCCATCGACCACCAGATCGAACGGCCCCGTCAGGACCGCACCTCGATCAGGCCAGTGACGATTCAGGATCGAAAGCACCTGTTCGCCGAATGCCTCTGGTTCGCGGGGAAGATGGGCCATGGCTCGTACCTCCGATCACGGGGGGGAATACGACGGGGATGGTCCCCGTCATCAGTTGAATCGGCTCGATGTCCGATCACCTTCGCTGAGGTACGCTCGATCTACGGGTTTGGTTTGCCGATGCCACCCAATGTCCTGTAACCGCCCCGGCCCCGGTGGCCGCCAGCGTCCGAGAACCTTCCTCGCCGCCCTTTCAAAGGCTCCGAATGAACGCTCAGCACCGCCACGAAAACCCTGACCCCACCCTCGCGCGGCTTCACGAATGGTGGGACCGCGGCGCCTGCGATCCGACCCGACCGCTCCTGGTCATCGGCGGCCCGTGCGTCCTCGAAGACGATGCCATGAACCATCGCATCGCCGACGGCCTCCGAACCGCCTGCGAGGCCGTGGGCGCCACCTTCGTCTTCAAGGCGAGCTTCGACAAGGCCAATCGATCGAGCATTCATTCCGATCGTGGCCCGGGACTCGATGCCGGCCTGCAGCAACTCGCCACCATTCGCGACGCGTTCGAGGTACCGATCCTCACTGATATTCACGAAGCCGCCCAGGCCAGTCCCGCGGCAGAGGTCGTGGATCTGCTGCAAATCCCTGCTTTTCTATGCCGCCAGACCGATCTTCTCGCCGCCTGCGGATCAACCGGAGCAGCGGTCGCGGTGAAGAAAGGCCAGTTTCTCTCCCCCGCCGAAATGCGATTGGTGCTGGAGAAACTTCGCGAGTCCGGGTGCCGCCGAATGATGGCGACCGAACGAGGGACGTTCTTCGGATATCACCGATTGGTGACCGACTTCATCGGACTCGGTGATCTCACCGAGATCGCCACGGACTTCGCCGCCCCCGTGTGCTTCGATGTGACGCACAGCACCCAGCTTCCGGGCGGTGACGGAACCACCAGTGCCGGACGCCCGGAGCGAGCCCCTCTGCTGGCCCGAGCGGCCGTCGCCGCCGGAGTCGAAGCGATCTTCCTCGAAACCCATCCCGATCCTCCTTCGGCCCGCAGCGACAAGGCGACGGTTCTCCCCCTGGAGTCGGTCCCGGAGTTACTCGCCTCGCTGACTCGGATCAGAATGGCGATCGGCGGCTGAGAATCCGGAGGACTCTCTGGTCGGAACTTGGGCTGGAACGTGGCCTTGGCCTCCTGCCCCCGCTATCGTGGAAGACGCCATGAACGTCAAATGTGATCGCTGCGACAAACCCGCCGAGGTACACGAAATCGACGTCTCCAAAGGCGTCGAGGTTCACCTCTGTCGCGAACACGCGCTGGAAGCGGGATTTCAACTTCCCGAGACTCCTCCAGTGACGAAACTCCTCTCCGATCTCGCCTCCATGCAGGTCCAGATCTCGAGCGGGGGAACCAGCGAGCCCCGGAATCGGGGCTGCGAGAACTGTGGGACCACCTTCGGCCAGTTCCGCAAGACGGGTCTCCTGGGATGTCCCGACTGCTACGAGACCTTCGCAAAGCAGTTGGAATCCGTGATCGGTCGCTCGCAGAACGGCGCCACCGCCCACGTCGGTCGGGTCCCGGACCAGGCCGCGAATCTGGTCGATCAACAGGCACTTCGGCGCTCGATCCTCGATGAGATCGATCGTGCAGTCGCGAGCGAACAGTACGAACGAGCCGCCCGGCTCCGGGATCGACTTCAGACCATCGCGGAAGAAGGCGGCTCTTGAAGCTGGAACGCGGCGGCCCCTGGA
>CAJWFU010000234.1:0-4944 GCA_913031315.1 uncultured Phycisphaerae bacterium
CTGGGCTCTCGCCACGGGTCCGAAGCCGCCCACCTGACTCCCAAGCGCCGCATAGATGCTCTCCACCACGGCCTGCCCGCCCGACTCATCGATGGTCTCGGCCAATGCGGCCAGGAGATGCTCCTGAACCGCCGCGGTTCGTTCGACCGGAACCCCGAGCGGCAGACGTACGTTCACGTTCACGAAGTCCGCGTCGATCTTCGGCAGGAAGGTGAAGGGAAGTCTGCCGCCGGCGATCACCGCGATCGCGAGGATCAGCATCCCGGTGCCGGTCGCGATGGTGGTGTATCGATTGCGGATGGCGACCGCGACCGTCGGTCGATAGATCCGCTTGATGAACCAGTCCAGCCCGCGAGTGAAGACGCTGCTGGGAATCGCGGCGATCCGCCAGAAGAGGCTCGGTTTCGTGGCATGTGAAAGGTGTGCGGGAAGGATGAGCAGCGATTCGACCAGCGACACGATGAAGACGCTGATCGCCACCGCCGGGATCTGCATGAACAGCTTGCCGCTGGCACCGGGCACGAAGAGCATGGGCGAGAAGGCGACGACGTTCGTGAGAATGGCGAAGGTGATGGGGCCGGCGATCTCCCGGGCGCCCTCGATCGACGCCTGCAGCGCGGGCATGCCGAGTTCACGTTTCTCGTAGATGTTCTCCCCGACCACGATCGCGTCATCGACGATGATCCCCAGCGTCACGATGAAGGCGAAGAGCGAGATCATGTTGAGCGAAGCATTGGTTCCGCTCAGGAAGAGGAAGGAGCCGAGGATCGAGATCGGGATCCCGAGGGTCACCCAGAACGCCAGCCGAGGCTCCAGAAACAGCCCGAGCATGATGAGCACCAGGACGAGCCCGAAAAGGGCGTTCCTGATCAGCAGTTCCATTCGCTGCCGGTAGACGATCGAGTCGTCCCGGATCACCTCGGCGACCAGTCCCGTCGGCAGGGTGGTCCGGAATTTCTCCAGGGCCTCCAATACCGCCGCGGAGACCGAGAGCGGCGTTTCCTCCCCGACTCGGAAGACCGTGACGGTGGCGGCAGGCTCGCCGTTGAAGCCGGGCTGGAGATCGAGATCCGCGAAGCCGTCGGCGATCGTCGCCAGATCTCCCAGTCGGACGGTGGAACCATCGGGATTCGAGATGATCGCGATGTCCGCGAATTCCCGGCCGTAATCCCGACGCTCGGTGGTTCGAAAGAGGATCTCGCCCGCGTCGGTCTTCAGGCTTCCGGCGGGAAGATCGATGGCGGATCGACGAATCTCGGCGGAGACCTGATCGAGGGTCAAGCCGTAGGTCCGGAGGGTGGATTGCGAGATTTCGATCGAGATCTCGAGTGGCTTGGCGGTTCCCAGCTGGACGAGGGTGATTCCTTCGGTGGCGGAAAGATCGTCACGGAGGCGTTCCGCGGTTTCTCGAAGCACTCGCTCCGAGGTCGGACCTGCAATCGCGAGATTCATGACCTGGTTGCGATTTTCCAACAGGCTCACGATCGGTCTTTCCGCATCTTCGGGAAAGGTCGTGATGCGGTCGACGGAGTTCTTCACGTCGGCGAGTACTCGATCAGGATCAGCGCTGAGCAGGAGTTCCACGCTCACGGAGCCCCGTCCCTCGCTGGAGGAACTGGTGACTCTCTTCACGCCTTCGAGGCCGCGGACGGAATCCTCGATCACGATCACGATGCCTTCTTCGATCTCCTCGGGACTCGCTCCCGGATAGGTGACGCTCACGCCCACCACATCCAGTGTGAATTCGGGGAACACCTCCTGCTTGACCCGCACTGCGGTCATCAGGCCTCCGATCACGAGGGCGAGCATGAGGAGGTTCGCGGCAACCGGGTGGCCGGCCATCCAGGCGACGATTCCTCGCTTCTGAGAACGCGGAATCACGCATCACCTCGATCCGCGGCGGTTTCGCTCGCTTCGGTATTCAGACCGGGTCGTCCGACGGCACCGATTCTTTCCAGCGGCATTCCGGGCAGGGCGGATGGAAGCGGACTCGCCACGATCTCCTCTCCGGGGAGAAGGAACGCCTCGACCAGTACGGTGTCGGGACGCCCGACGATGATCTTCGCCGGCCTGATCCGGAGCCGTCCATCCGGCGCGTAGATCCAGACGTTTCCATTGTCTCGGATGACCGAGCGGGGGAGTTCCACCAGATCTTCAAAGGAAGGGCCGTCGATCTCGACGCGAACGTAACTGCCCAGAAGCAAGGGGAGCCCGGGCCGGGATGCTTCGTCCGATGCTTCCAGACCGAGAGGATCCTCGACCAGGACGCGAACCTTGGCCAGTCGGCCGGATCGTTCCACCTCGCCCACGATTCGATCGACTCGCCCGCGCCGGACCACGGAGCGTCCGTCACCGAGTTCCTGAATGATCCGCGCGTTCGAGTTTCCAGAGGGGTCGCCGGGATTCGCCCGGATCCACTCGAGCTTGTCGAGGGGGACCGAGACCATCACGTCGAAGCGGTCGGTACCGGCGATGGTGGCGGCCCGGGTCTGGGGCGACACGACCTGCCCGATCTCGATGTCATCCGCCAGCACGATGCCGTTGAACGGCGCGGTGATCGTGGTTCTTTCAAGGTCGAGTTCCGCTTTCTCGAGTCGGCCTCGGGCCGCGGCGAGCGCAGCCTCCTTTTCGATCTTCTGGGGGCCGCGAAGCGCCAGTCCCTCGTTCTGATCGGACACCTTGATCGAGTCCCGAAGAAGTTCCCACTCGCGTTGGGCGACATCGCCACGAGCCTCTTCCAACTGAAGCGCGACGGCGGCGTTGGCGACTTCGGCCTCCCGCTGAATCATCGCGATCTCGTAGTCGCGGGGGTCGATCATGAAGAGCATCTCGCCGGCGGGAATGCGACCACCGGATCGAAGATCTTCATTGATCCGCACGATCTGGCCGCCGACCTGGGGTTGAAGCAGGAGTTCCCGATGAGGTTCCACCGTGCCGTAGGCGATGATCTCCGCGATCTCGGTCCCGGGCGAAGCGAAAATCGTCTCCACCAGTGCGGCGCGGGGTTCGGCTTCGATCCGGGCGGCTGCCGGACGGGACTGGAGGAGGTACATCGCACCCAGAATGGCGATTCCCATGACCAGCAGAGGCAACGCCAGGCGGATGAGCGCGATGGTCGCTCGGATCATTCGTGGCGGGGGAGGTGATGTCGTTTTCTGGGCGTCGTTCATGGGGGGTGGGTTGGATTCGAGAGTCATGCGTCGGCGTCCGGAATGATGAGCACGGTCTGAAGGCTGGTTTCGGAGGGGTCGGGAGAGATCGTGCCCGGTGCGAGGGGGCGTTCCACCGGGGGTTCGAGGTCGAGGGTCCAGTCGCCGCCGAGTGCCAGATGCAGTCGCGCACGATTGGAAAGAAGTCCCTGGCGGACGGCGATCTCCTGGCGTTCGAGTCGTTGAAGCGCTTGAATGGCGGTGATCACATCGAGATATTCGGTCTGGCCGTTCGCGAAGAGGAGTTCGCTTTCCTCCAATGCGGCTCGCGCGGTTTCCACCTGGCTTTGAACCTGTTCCAGCAAGAGGATCTGATTCCGCTCCCGGATCAGCGCATCCTCCACCTCGCGCAATGCGACCAGGAATCGCTCACTGAAGGATTCCAGGCGTTCGCGAAGAATCGCCTCGCGGCGATCGACCTCGGCCCCGCGGCGTCCCGCATCGAAGAAGGGCTGCACCAGGTTGCCGGCGACGCTCCAGATCGGTTCGTCCAGGAGCGTGGCGCCCTTGCCGGATTGAAATCCTCCGGACAACGACAGTCGGATCGAAGGCAGCGAATCCGCCACCGCGACCGCGATCTCCCGGTCGGCGGCCGCGACTCGTGCCAGTGACGCCCGCAGGTCGGGCCGGCGTTCGAGAAGTTGTCGCGGCGAAGGGAGCCGAGGCGAAGGAGGAAGTGCAGGCAGAAGATCGCCGGGATCGAATCCGGTGTCGTCGAGCAGTGACGGCGGAACCCCGATGAGCACCGCCAGTTCGTTTCGGGCGATGGCCAGTCGGGTCAGGATGTCGGGTAGCTCGGATTCCACCGATTCGACCTGCAGCCGCTGTTGAAGAACCTGCAGGGCGGTCCCCACGCCCCGTCCGTATCGGAGTTCGACCAGTTCAAGCAGCGTTCGACTTGAAGCGAGCTGGACTTCGAGCAGCCTGACCAGGGCGGCCTGGGCCTGGATCGAGAACCACGCGTCGGTGACGCCGCCCGAGAGCAGGAGCGCGGTGGTTTCGGCATCGTCGCGACTGGCCAGCGCGAGCAAGGTGGCCGCCTCGGCTCGGTTGGCGATCTTTCGCCAGAGGTCCAACTCCCAGCTGAGTCCCAGACCGACCGAATACCGGTTGTCGAAGAACTGCTGGCCGGTCACGTCGAAGACCGACTTGGAACGACCCGCTCCCGCGTTGATGTCGACCTGCGGGTACAGAAAAGATCCGCTCACCCCGGCCTGGGCCTGGGCCTGCGGCAGACGCGCCCAGGCCTGCCGAAGTCCGAGATTGCCCTGGAAGGCGGTGGTCACCGCTTCATCGAGACCGGCATCCTCGAACGAGGTCCACCAGTCCGAGGGAGAGCTGACCTCCGGATCCCAATCGGTCGCGAATGCTTCGGGGATCGGGACTTCCGGGGTCACCTCCGGTCGAAGCGCATGCGGCGAACAACCGAGGGCCAGCAGGGCCGTGACGGGAGCCGCGGAGCGCGTGAGGTACTTCCGAATGCTGGATTGAAGAATCGCCGGGCGGTGAATTCTCACGGCGTGGGCTCCGGAGTGGAGGTGCGACGGGCGGCGGACAGGGCTGCAAGTGAATTGGCGGTGACCACGCAACTGATGGCGCCCGCATCCTCGGGGCCCAGCGGGGGCGGCACGGGGAGGCGGTCGATCATCTCCCGGCAGACGCGATGAATCAGGCACTGCCCCAGAATCGAGAGGCACTGGATCTTCAGGGTGCGAGGATCGACCTTCGCAGGCAG
>CAJWFU010000235.1:0-4894 GCA_913031315.1 uncultured Phycisphaerae bacterium
GTCGTCACCCAGCCGCTCACGCTGAGACCCTTGAAATTCACCAGCGTCGCGGCCCAGAAGATTCCGAGGCTGACCACGACCTTGAACCACCCCACGTCGTGCATGCCCGGATCGATCGCGTAGGAGAGCGAGACCGCACAGACGGCGAGCACCGTCGGATACCAGACGAGGATCTGAACCCACTGGCACCAGATGCCGACGAAGGCCCATCGCTCCCCCAGCGCCTCTCGGATCCAGCGATAGACCCCACCGTCATGCGGCCAGCCGACACCGAGTTCCGCGGCCACCAGGCCGACCGGAAGAAAGAAACAGACAGTGAAGAAGGCGTAGTAGAGAACCAGCGGGAGCCCGAAGGATCCGACTTCGGGCAGCCCTTCAAGCCCCACCACCACGGCCGTGCTCATCATCGCGAGGACGAAGAGCGAGATGGGGCGACGTTTTTCCGGTGCCTCGGCGGTCATGGCCACGAAGGTATCCGATCCGGACGATCTCCGACCTCACGGCACTGGTGGCTGGACGTGGACCCGGCCCCCGCGAGTCGCTCACCGCCGCCGGCGGAGCCAGCGACGAAAACCCTTCATGACCATGAGGTGGAGCCATGCCTGACTGCAGAGGTACAGCGGCCAGGGAAGACTGGGAGCGTAATCCTGCAGCGTGGTGAGTAAAACACCGCATTTTCGGATCGCCCGGAACTCAAGCCGTGAATTCGGCGGCGACTGCTTCCGAACCAGAAGCCCACCGACGATCTTCATGGTTTCGATCTCACCGTCACAAGCCTCGGGCTGCCGATGGAGCTCGAGCATCGGGATGAGGCCGAAGAGATGCACCATGACCCGATCCACCGCTCCGTCATTCGGTGAGATATCGGTTCGAATCCGAAGGAGCGGGCGGAAGACCCCGCGCAACCACTCCCAATACGCCCGCATCGCCATCCGCGGTGTGAGATCATCCGGCATCGGCATCCGCTGGATCGATCGAACCAGACTCCGTCGATGAATGACCTTTCGGTCTCGTTTCCGGGTGGCCCGGCGAGGATCCTCCTCGGCGCCTTCCGCGGCAAGACATTCCTTGACCGCCTGATCGAATCCGACCAATGACGAACGATCCATTCGTTCCAGCAATGGATTCGCCCTCGCCATGGTCGGGGTCTTCAGACTTGCGATGAGCGGGATCACCAGGCTGGCGGGCTCCCCGCTGAAGAGCATGATCCAGAGCGTCGAAACCCGGGGCGAAGAGATCGGCACGGGGACGGTGATCGGATTCCGTCCCATTCCGCGTGCCGCCCGACGGATCATGTCACCGTAGGTCATCTCTTCCTCGATCCCCAGGTCGAACTGGCCTTCCCAGGCCGAAGGATCTTCAAGAACCAACAGAAATGCACGCACGACATCATCGATCGAGATGGGTTGGGTCGGGGTCGACGTCCACCGAGGCAACACCATGATCGGGAGACGCCGAATCAATCGAATCAGCATTCGGAAAGACGAACCTCGATGCCCGATCACCAGCCCGGCCCGCAGCTCCGTGAGTTCGGCGTCTCCACCGCCCAACACGACCCCGACCTCCTGGCGAGAGACCAGATGCCGGGAAAGCATGGACGGTTCCTGATGAGCTCCGAGTCCGCCGAGAAAGACGATGTGCGACGTCCCGGCCCGGTTCATCGCCCGTCTCATGTTGTCCGCCAGGACCAGGTCCAGATCGTCGAAACGAGCCTGGGTCAACCGGGACTGTGGCGACATCGAGTGCACGAGGTAGATGACCAGATCGACGCCGTCGATCGCGGTCGCGATCGAGTCGGGATCAAAGAGATCACACTGCCTCCATTCCACGCCGTCGGCATCGATCGTCACGGAAGACGGATTCGAAAGCCGCCGGGTCAGTGCGACCAGGTCGAAACTCCCGGCCAGTCTCTGCCGCAGCGCCAATCCGACGAATCCGCTCGCACCGGCGATCGCCACCCGCATGGGGCGGCGAGTTGGTTCGATCGGAGGTGATTCTGGATTTTGATCCGTCTGCATCGTTCGTCGATCCTATCCGGATACTTGCTCATCGCCCGGGGAATCGACCCCTGATCGAGACGAATGCGTCAACCTTCAAGACTCGCCCCGCACTCCGATCAGGGGCTTTCCGATGGGCGAACGGAGAAACATGCGCCGAGTCCCGAAGTCCGGACCGTGCCGGATATCGAGACCGGGGGTTCGATTCGCTCGAAGAAGAACCAGCCGGGCGGAACCCGATGCGACACGATCCACACGAGGTAGCCGATGTCCGCCGGCGGATTCAGATCCGGCCGCCTGATCCTGAAGGGCCTGGATGGGTCTGATGATGTCCTTGATGAAGACCACGAACCGGGCATCTTCGGGAACCCGCGATGTGAATCCCGAGCAGGACGGATCTTCACCGACTCATCGTCCGCGAAAACGGACGCGGTTCCTCCTGGCATCGGTGTCCGCCACGCATGCGATGGACGACGGACTGGTGGACCTCCCCGGAGAACGAACGACCGATGCATGCCGGGAGCACGCCAAACAGGCGAGTCGATCGATCGACGAGGAATTATTGGACGAGGCTTCCTTCACCTGGTGCGATGGTTCGGCGGGCGACCGGAACCATCCGGGCCCTTTCGGCTTCGTCGACCGGATCGTTCACGCGTTGGACTCGACTCCGTGCCGCTGGTCGGGTAGACTTTCGCCGCCAAGGGAGGGACGCGGTGATCGTTCACCGCCGATCCTGGCACCACTCGACACTTCGTCGCTGATCCCTACGGCCCCGGACGCCGACCGTTCCGGACCCGGGATCACTCCCGCCCCGTCTGCCACATCCATGAAGTTCAATGATTTCCGGCTCGCTGAGCCGATCCTCCGCGCCGTCGCTGCGGAAGGATACGAGACCCCTTCTCCCATCCAGGCCGGGGTCATCCCGCTCGCGCTGGCTGGCCGTGACATCCTCGGAACCGCCCAGACCGGAACCGGAAAGACCGCGGCCTTCGCCCTGCCGATCATTCACCGACTCTCTCAGGGTCACGACAAGAACAGCAAGGGACGCGGTGACAAGGGTCCCCCGCGCGGACGCGGACGTGCCGCCCGGGCGTTGGTTCTCTGTCCCACCCGCGAGCTTGCGGCACAGATCCTCGAATCCTTTGCGACCTACGGCAAGGGACTTCCTCTCTATCAGACCTCGATCTACGGCGGCGTCGGCCAGGGCCGCCAGGTCAGCGCCATCCGGAACGGCCTCGACATCATCGTCGCCACGCCGGGTCGACTGATGGACCTCATGGGCCAGGGCCACCTCGATCTCTCGCGGATCGAAACCCTCGTGCTCGACGAGGCGGACCGCATGCTCGACATGGGCTTCATTCATCCGATCCGACAGATTTCGGCCGAGATCCCCCGCCAGCGACAGACCTTGATGTTGTCCGCCACGATCTCCAAGGAGATCCGAGTCCTCGCCGACGACCTCCTGAACAACCCCGAAGTCGTGGCCACCGCTCCGGAATGCACGACCGCCGAGCTCGTCGACCAGCGTCTGTACCTGGTCGAAAAGAGCAACAAGGCCCCACTGCTCATCAGACTGTTCGAACGCGGTGACATGGCTCGGACCCTGGTCTTCACCCGGACCAAGCACGGCGCGGATCGACTGGTGAGGGTCCTGCGCAACGCCGACATCAAGGCCGAAGCCATCCATGGCGACAAGAGCCAGAGTCAGCGAACCCGAGCGATGAATGCCTTCCGCTCCGGCAAGGCCGAAGCACTGGTGGCGACGGACGTCGCCGCTCGAGGCATCGATGTCGACGGGGTCACCCACGTCGTGAATTTCGACATGCCGGTGGAGCCGGAGTCCTATGTGCACCGAATCGGCCGGACCGCCCGCGCCGGCGCGAGCGGCAAGGCGGTCTCGCTGTGTGACCGCCACGAAATCGAGCTGCTTCGGGGAATCGAAAGACGAACCAACGCCAAACCCATTCTCGGTCGCGACAACGAAGACCTGACCTACACGATGCCGTCCGATGGTGGACGCTCGGCATCACGAGCGAATCGCGAAGCGAAATCGGCGGCCATGAGGGCACGCTCCAACCAGCGAAACAACTCCCGCAACGCACCCGCCAATCGTCGCGGACAACCGAAGAACGGCCCCAATCAGTCGGTCTTCCAGGACCGCTCCGAACAGGACTCTCGCTCGGATTCCTCGTCCGGCAAGAACTTCAAACCAGGCGGCAAGAAGAGCGGCAAGCCCGCCTCCAAGTCCGGCCCTCGCAGTGGCGGCAAGAATGCCGGCCACGGACCGAAGTTCGACGCCAAGAGCGGTCCGAAGAAGCGGGGCAAGTCCAACGGCCCCAACTCGGGACCGAAGGCCGGAGGCCGCAGCGGTCCCAATGCCAAGAAGAGCAGCCATCGAAAGGGACCGTCCAGTTCGGGCGGCCGAAGTCGACCGGCAGGCTGAGCCTCCCCGGGCTTCAAAGCAGAACGCAAGCCTCGCCGGCGACCATCTCGATGGTCGCCGGCGTCTTTCATTTTGACGGTAACTGCAATGCGCCGACGCTTTCCACCCACCCTCCATGCGACCTGAACGCGAGATCGACCCCTGACGCTCGTGCCACTTGCGATGGGTCGCCGCCCCGGTGGGAGAAGGGTGGATGAAAAAGCCGCCACGGTCCTGGGACCGAGGCGGCTCGAGGCGAACGAATCGAGTCCGTTCGCCACTTCCCTGTCGCAAACAAGGCCAAACGGCCCCCATCCAAGCCGGCATCCAACCGGCTTCCCTTTTCCCGAGGTTCCGCCCCTCGCTGATCGAGGGTCTGGTTTTCACTTCATTCACAACGCTCGGCATCCTCTTCGGGTTCGACGATCCACCTGAAAAAATCCTTCCGCCCCCCTCGGTCTGAAAAACAGCGGGC
>CAJWFU010000236.1:0-4850 GCA_913031315.1 uncultured Phycisphaerae bacterium
AGCCGGTGCGCCGTGGCGGCATCCGGTCCGAAGAGCTCGTAGAAATCACCCATCCGGAAGAAGAGCAGGCAGTCCGGGTGATCCTGCTTGAAGCGTGTGAACTGCCTCATCGCCGGCGTTTCCCACGCGGGACCGCGGTACGCCTCGGGGAGTTCCGGCCTGGAGGTTTCGGGTGCCGTCTTCACGTCGACAAGTCTACGGATCAAACGGTTTTCGACCTCGTCAGAGGGTGAGAGCCCGGGTTCGTGGACAAGGTGTCGAAGGATGTCGATTCATCGGTGGGTCGTGTGAATCAGGGGTCCGAGGGCGGGGTGGTGTTCCAGAGGATCCGTACCCGGCGTTTACCCCATTCGAGGGCGGCCTTTCGATCCACGCCGTAGTAAAGATCGATCCGATCCTTCCAGCGTCTGGCCATCTTGTCGAGCACGAGGTACGGACCGCGTTCTTCGCCGTCCACCTCGATCCAGACGGGGGTTCGATGCGTCAGCCCGATCTCCAGGAGATCTCGACTGACCGCGATTGAATTCTCGCCCGGAATCAGGTGGTCGCCCCAGGCGGCGGTGAACGGATCGCCATCGGTCTCTTCGGGGCGAGAGCAGTACGCGGTGGCGGTCACCCACATCGTGTGCCGCTTTCCGTGCGCCGGGTGATGCTCGATCGTGCGGGTGGCGGGGCCGGTCGGGGACGCCGTCGCCGAGGCGCTTTTCGCGTCCGGTGGGTTCGGTGTCGGCGGGCGCTCCTCCGAGCCGCAGCCGGAGAGCGTCAGGCCACCGGCAAGGATCAGTCGCAGATCAAGCCGGCCCGAGGGACGGTTCATCGGGAAGCGTTCGCGGGGGGAGCATTCTCTGGGACGGATTTCGCATCCTTGCCGGTCGGAATGGCTCGCTCACCCGCGGCCCACATCACTGCTTCGCCAAGATGCCGTCGAAAAAGAGGTTCGGCGTAGGAGTCCTTGGTGTGACCACCGCCGGTGTAGAACGCACGCCCGCCATCGAAGTCCTGATACCACGCGATCGGATGGTCGCCGTTCATCCCACCACCGTCGTAGGTCGACTCGTCCAGGCTCAGGAGCACGTTCACCCGCGGGCGAGGATTGTCTCGGTAGACGTACCACTCATCGGTTCGGGCCCAGGTTTCGGGGAGGAAGGACGTCGCGGGGAATCGACGGTTTTCGACGTTGATGTCGGCTCGTTGAATGGCCGGATGGGTCTTGAACCAGCCGCCGACCAGCCGCCCGTACCAGGGCCAGTCGTACTCGGTGTCTGCCGCGCTGTGCACGCCGACGTAGCCGCCACCGTTGCGAATGAAGGCCTCGAAGGTTCGTTGTTGTTCGTCATCGAGCACATCGCCGGTGGTGTTGAGAAACACGACGGCTTGAAATCGGGAGAGCATGTCGGGTCGGAACCACGAGGAATCCTCGGTCGCCTCGACGCGGTATCCCGATTTTCTGCCGATCTCCCGAAGCGCTTCGACCCCGGTCGGAATCGATCCATGTCGAAAGCCTGCGGTCTTTGAAAAGACCAGAACCCGGGGTTGGGACTCGGCCGGCTTCTTGAGGTGAGGCCCGATGCGACGAGGGGCCGACGGCGGGGTCTCCTGGCTGCTGGTGGATCCGGCATCACCAGCGGCGATGAGGATCCCCGCGACCGCGAGGGCCGACAGCGGGGCGGTCAGCCTCCTCAGGAGTGCCGACGCGGTGCCAGGACGTGATGGTGATGATTCTCGTGGCATGCTTCGATCCTAGCGGAGGCGACCGGCAAAGGGCGGATGATCCGGCGGGGGCTGGGGTCGCTGGTACCGGCAGTCCTGAAAAGCAAGCCGCCCGACCCCAAGGGGCCGGGCGGACGTGCTTCTCTCACTCTTTCGCTGACTGGCGGGTGGCGAACAAATGAACACCATTGGCCAGCCGATCCGGGGTCTTGTCGGGATACACAACTCTCCCGATCCGACGGGTGTGAAACACCTGCCGGCAGTCGAAGATAGAGCACCGCGGCCTTCGATTGAAGCCCTTTCCTCGGAGACTGTGGAGAGATTGTCGAATAAGAACCCGCTTCTCGTATCAGGATCGGCGTAAGTAGTTATAAATTATGAGCTTGTGGCCGAGCGGCAGTCTTCGGGCGGTCGATTGGTTCTTGGACCTTGGAAGGTGCGATAGCCAAAAATGAACCGTTCCCGACCGAGGTCGGGAACGGTGTCTGCAGGTGGAGCCGATCGGGATCGAACCGACAACCTCCTCGATGCGACCGAGGCGCTCTCCCAATTGAGCTACGGCCCCGCAGGATTCCACGGACTTCCGTGGGTCGGAAAGTGTATCGACCGGCAGGCCGAGCTGCCAGAGTCACTTTTCAGAGGGTTCAGCACCGACGGAGATCAGCTGCAGGTGGCGCAGAGCCCAGACAGGGTGAGCTCATGGTTCTGAAGCTTGAAGCCCTGAGGCAGGAGTTTCTTCAATCCACCGGGACAACCCTCGAGATCGAAGAACCGATCGCAGGCGGTGCAGTGGAAGTGATGGTGATGCTTGGAAGCGATGCTCGCCATCTCGTACCGATCGCTTCTCCCGGGCACGGAGACGCTGGCGATCTCCCCCTCGTCCTGAAGTCGACGAACGACGCGATACACCGTCCGAAGGCCGAGCGTGGAGACCGTGCTGGAGGCGACGGTCAGAATCTCTTCGATCGACAAGGGGCCGCCGGCGGATTTGATCGCCTCCGAGATCGCTTCGGTCTGACGGGTCATTCGTTGTTGAGTCATGGCATCCACTTCCAGATCGACCGGCCCGCGAACCCGGCCCGTTCCCGCAGGCCGCGAAGGGCGATGCGGTGGCGAGCAACACGGTCGGACATTGACGGGTCGATGTCAATGGGTTTCCTTCGACCGGATCGCTCGTTCGGGCCTCTTTCGGCCGTGCATTGCCGGATTCTAGTCCATGCGTGGCCGGATCGGGGGTGCACGAACGGCCCTGACTTTCCGGCCGGAGCCGGGTGAATGCTCGCTGGAATGAAGCCCCGCCATCCGGCCCACCGAAGCCACCGGGCCGTGAGGGCCGTCGTGATCTCGTTCGATCGTCGGGAAACGGAGGCCAGCGGCGGGTCCCGACCCGATCCGGCGTTCGGGCCGGTCAGCCGACGTGACGCTCGAATACGCTGTCGTCCGGTTTCTCCTGAACCCCTTCGAGTCCGTCCATGACCGCCACGCCAACCCTGCTCGTCTATTGCCTGGTCATCCTGGTCGTCTCGGTGGCGGGTGGACTGGTCCCATCGGTGCTTCGGCTCACCCATCGCCGCATGCAACTCGCGTTGTCGCTGGTGTCGGGCGTGATGCTCGGGGTGGGTCTCCTTCACATGCTGGGGCACGCGGCGGAGATGGCCCTGCACGCACCGCCGGGATCCGATCCGCCGTCGATCCACACCGTGATGCTGGCCGCGGTCGTCGGGTTCCTCGCGATGTTCCTGCTGGAGCGGTTCTTCTGCTTCCATCATCACGAGACGCCGGATGAACATGGCCACACCTGCGGCCACGATCACGGACCCGGCGATGACGCCGACTGCGGGGAGGGAGCGCCCGAATCATCGCACCGACTGCACTGGATCGGCGCGTTGATCGGATTGACCGTGCACACGTTGCTCGCCGGCCTCGCCCTCGGGGCCGCGGTCGGTGCCGGCCTGGATCTCGCGAGCGGCGAAGGGGTTTCCGACGCGGCGACGATGATGGGCATTCCCGGATTCGCGGTCTTTCTCGGGATCGTCCTGCACAAGCCCTTTGATTCCTTCACCATTGTCGCCCTGATGCGGCACTCCGGTCGGAAGGGATGGTCGGTGCACGTGGTGAACCTCGCGTTCGCGCTGGTGATCCCGGTCGGGGTCGGGCTGTACTTCGCGGGAACGAATCTCGCCGCGGACTCGATCACCTTCACGACCCTCGCCCTGGCATTCAGCGCCGGCACCTTCTTGTGCGTCGCGGCGAGTGACGTGCTGCCGGAATTGCAGTTCCACAAGCACGACCGGGTCTCGATGACCGCGATGCTGATCCTCGGTCTCGCGATCGCGTGGGGAAGTGGCGTCTTCGAGGCCGCGGGGCATGATCACGGTGCCCATGGCCACGGTGCCCACGGGCACGGCGATCACGGCCACGGCGATCACGGGCACGGCGATCACGGGCACGATCACGAGGGGCATGACCACTCGGTACCCGGTCCCGCGTTCGGTCCCGAGCCCGAATCGGCGGACTGACGCTCCACCCGAACCCGCGTTCGGTTCCGAGCCCGAGCCCGAGTCGACCGGAACCGGAATCCGGTGGAACCTCGGACCGCCACCCGGTCATCTGATCACCTGATCATCCGGTCATCTGGTCATCCGGCCATCCGGTCAGGGGCACGATCCGAAGGCCGCCAGGAGCAGCCCGAGGTCTCCGGCCCGGACCTGGCCGTCGCCGTCGAAGTCCGCCACGGGGTCGCTGGTTCCCCAGTAACCGAGGAAGATCCCGACATCACCGCCACCGACCACGCCGTCGCGATCGAGGTCGAAGACGCACTGGCAACTGTCGGGGATCCCGTCTCCGTTGTCATCCTCGACCTCGCCGGCGGCGATCTCGCATCCGTCGAGCTGGCCGTTTCCGTTGCAGTCCGCCGCCATGCCACCGTCGATTTCGCAATCGTCGGGAATCCCATTGCCGTCACAGTCTTCGGCGAAGCCGCCGGCAATCTCGCACTGATCGAGCAGTCCGTTCTCGTTGCAGTCACCGTCGGCGGTGCGGAGATAGTCGATGGTGATGCGGGTCGAGCCCTCGGGGCAGAACGTCGCGTCGACCGCGATCGACCCGGTCACCGCGATCTCCGCAGGCCCGGCGACCGT
>CAJWFU010000237.1:0-4840 GCA_913031315.1 uncultured Phycisphaerae bacterium
GGGCAGGCGGACGCCGGCCATGATCGGGATCTCGCCGAGGTAGATGTCTTCCTCGGGGGTTTCGGCGACGCCGTCCCGGTGGAATCGGACCCGCACTCGGAACGGCATGCCGTAGGTGAGTCGAAGCTCACGACATTCGTCCGGGGTGTAACGAGGCTCGTCGAGCGAGTAACTGACGTACTCGAGACGCATCGAGCCGTCGTAACTCTCGATCGGGAAGACTTCCCGAAGAAGTCCCTCGAGGCCGTAGGCCCCGACGCGATCCTCGGACGGGGTGTCTAGTTGCAGGAAACGTGTGTACGCGTCTCGCTGGACTCGAACGAGATCAGGGATCCGGAGTCCGTCCTTACGCTTGCTGAAGTCACGGGGCGTTCGGGTGGTCATCCAGTGGCATCCTCGACTGGGTGTGCACCGAATTCACGGTGCTTTGGGCAAGGTTGTCAACACGGGGCCGTGGACGCGGCACCCGTGGTTCAGGTCATGGAGGCGGGCGCCCCCATGACGGGCATCAGGCCGCGTTCATGATGGCGTTGGCCTTCGCGGTCTCGACGAGCCGGTCGAACAGCGCCGGGTCCTCGATCGCGATCTGGCTCAGCATCTTCCGGTTGAGGAGGATGCCAGCCCGCTGCACGCCGTTGATGAACACGCTGTAACGCGTATCCCGCATTCGACAGGCAGCCGTGATTCGTGTGATCCAGAGTCGGCGATAGTCACGCTTGCGGGCACGACGGTCACGGAATGCAAAGCGGCCGGCTCGCCAGAGGGCGACCTTGGCCTGTTGCTTGTGACGACTCTTTGTTCCGTAGTAACCGCGGGCATTCCGCAGCAACCGTCGACGGGCCTTGGTGCGAGCAGCACCCTTGCGTACGCGTGGCATGGGTCTTTCCTTCGGACCTTGAGGGTCGATGTGCTCGGCGGGGGCCTCCAGGTGGAGACACTTCAGGCCCGACGGGCGAAGAGGACGGAGTTGTTGAGCGGGCGATCAGGCCTCGGCGGCGGAGTTGGCTTCTCGAACCAACTCGTTTGCCTTGGACTGCTCCTGCGACCGCAGGGGTCGACGCAGCAGCATGCTGTACCGCTTCATATCGCCGGACCGCGCGTAGCGGGGGCGGCGATAGCTGCGGACCTGTTCGCCGGTCTTGTTGCTCTTGATATGACGGCTATTGGGACTACGAAAGCGGATCTTGCCAGACTTGGTGATCTTGATCCGCTTGAGCAGACCCTTGTGCGACTTGCTCTTGGGCATTTCGGCACCGGAGGGACGGAGGTAGGAGCGTGAAGACCCTTTCGGATCGAATCGAGAATCATAGGGGAGACCAGCAGGATTCTGCAACCCGTAACAGGGGTGGATCCGGCAGGATAAGGCACAAATTTTGCAGTCAGTCTGGTCCGAATAACAAGAAGCCCGGTGAAACCGGGCCCTTGGAGTTCGATTTCGGGCTCCAGAGGCCGCGAATCAGGCCTGCGTGCGGGATCTGGCGGCCTGGGTTTGATTCAGTGAGAGAGAACCGCGTCGAACGGGCTCGAAGGCATGAAGGCCTGGTCGAGCCGATCGGGATCGTAGTTTTCGTGGACCCAGAGGGAATCCCCGTCCGGCAAGACCGCACTTGGCAGAGTGTCGAGACTGAGGTCGAACCTGAGCACCACCACATGATTGAAGTCATGAACCGAAGACCCGGTCTTGCTGGAGCCGGGTCTTTCGGATCGCCTCATCGCTTCCGCGATGGGATTGGGGTCGGACAGCAGGATCTCGTTCCCGACGTGGGGGCCGCCTTGAAGTCGGAAGGTCTTGCGAGAAAAAGGCACCCGATAGGCGACCTGCGATCTTCTGGAGCCATCGTCGGCGATGGCATGAAGGAGTCGGGCGTCGCAGTAGCCCTGATCGGAAAGCAGCTCGAGGTTCTGGCTCCAGTTCCCTCGGATCGGACACGGCATTTCAGGATCGATTTCACTGCCCTGCTGGTTGCCGGTGAGCAGACCTTGGTGGAGTGGAAGCAGGTCGCTGAAGTCCTCCGAGAATCCAGCGATCGCCTGGCCGACTCCGTGGAGTCGATTCTCCGATTGCATCAGTCTGTCCTGGCCTTCGATCACCTGGTAAAGCGGGAGCCCGATGCCCGCTGCGAGAAACAGGGCGGCCGCGACGGCAAAGAAATCCGGAATCTTCGTTCGTCGCTCGGAAAGTCGAGGGGTGTTCTGGAAAGACATCCGGGAAGCGAGATCCGCCTCTTCCCGAGCGACCCTGGCCAGGGTCGCATCGACCAGCTCCTGCGGGGCGGATTCGACGGGATAGTCATCCAACAGGCCGAGGAGTTCAAGCACCGCGGTGTCGCGGGGGTCGCTCGAGGGTGGGGCTTCTGGATCCAGCCCCGATTCGAGAAGTCGGTCCACGGCTTGGGAATCAGCATCCGAGAGGTATGCGACTCTCTGGTCTGTTCCGCTGGATGGGTGGTCGTCGGAAGGCATCTAGGTGTCCGGGCTGGTCAGTTCGGAGCCGACAGAACGTCAAGTCGGTCGGAGTGGGGATCAGTCGCGTTCTCGACGCCGGACTTCACGTTCGGATGCCGCTCGCCAGGAGTCGGCGAAGTGAGCGACGGCGGCATGCAGTCGGCTCTTGACGGTTCCGAGTGGAATCTGGAGAGAGTCGGCGATCTGGTTGTAGCTGAGCTTCTGAAAATAACTCAGAAGGAGGATTTCTCGGTAGTGCGGCGGCAGGTCGTCAACCACGTCCTTGACCAGTTGCTGCTTCTCCTGTCCCAGGAGGCCGGCATCCACCGACTCATCTTTTCCGGACAGGAGGTCGACGAGGCTGGTTTCCCGCCCATCGGCGGAGCCGACCGGGGCGGAGAGGCTGACCGCCGACCGTCGACGTCGTCGACGATGGAAATCCCGGGCCTTGTTCGCCGCGATGGTGTAGAGCCAGGGCTTGAAGCGGCGGTCCGCATCGAAGCTGTCGGCCGAAAGGTGAACTTGAAGGAACGCATCCTGGAAGACATCGTCCGCGGCGGCACGGGATCCAAGAAACCTTTGCAGGAAGTGGACCAACTCGTTCCGGTAGCGATCGACCAGGGTGGCGAAGGCCTCGGTTTCTCCCGTCCGGTAGGCCACGAGAAGTTCCTCGTCGCTTCGGGTCAGGTCCGACATGGGGATGTTTTTGCTTGCTTCGGTCACGGGCGTCTCGGTGCGCCGGGGCAGAGTGCGCCCGGTCGAGCGGAAGGTACCCGATCCAGATCGGCTGTTTCCGGGCCTCGGCATCACCGTGAATAGCTTTGGCATCTGGCGAGCGAGCGACGCCAGCGTTGTCCAGAGGCCGAAGTGAGGGTGAGGAAACGCGGTCATGATGGTCGACTACGCCACGAATCCCGGAAGAGATCGCGCAAACTCGACTAATTTTCTTCCTCCTTGGAGGCCTCGCAGGCCTCACCCCGGTCGGGGTCCGGGGGGGGCTCCCGGGCCCGGGGGTCCGGTACTATTGGTTCGGGCCGTCTTCGCCGACGGATTCGCCCCGTGAGGGCGGGTCGGTGGAGGGTCCGTTCGGGAGTCTTTCATGCCGGTTCCGGTCTCGCAGATGTGGACAGTCGCCAGTTACGTCATCGGGCAGCGTCTCCGGAGAAATCGTCGCTACCCATTGGTCCTCATGCTGGAGCCGCTCTTTCGCTGCAATCTCGCCTGCGCCGGATGCGGAAAAATCCAGTACCCCGCCCACGTTCTCAAGCGTCAACTTTCGGTCGAGGAGTGCCTGAAGGCGGTGGATGAGTGTGGGGCCCCGATGGTGTCGATTCCCGGCGGCGAGCCACTTCTTCACGACGGGATGCCGGAACTGGTTCGCGAGCTCGTGAAACGACGCAAGTACATCTATCTCTGCACCAATGCGATCCTGCTTCAGGAGAAGCTTGAGGCGGGCTGGTTCAAACCCAGCAAGTATCTCTCTTTCAGCGTCCACATGGACGGGCTGGAGGACAACCATGATTTCGCGGTGTGCCGGGAAGGCACCTACCAGAAGGCGATCACGGGAATCCGATCGGCCGTGGAGCAGGGGTTCCGGGTCACCACGAACACCACGCTTTTCGATGGGGCGGATCCCAACGCGGTTCGTGGTTTCTTCGATGAAATGATGGACGTCGGGGTCGAGGGCATGATGGTGTCCCCGGGGTACGCCTACGACAAGGCGCCGGATCAGACGGGATTCCTCCAGCGCCGAGCGACCAACGAACTCTTTCAGATGATCCTTTCGAATCGAAAAAAGGGGTGGCAGTTCAACCAGTCGCCGCTCTTTCTCGAATTCCTGATGGGCAAGCGGGATTTCGAGTGCACGCCCTGGGGTAATCCCACGTTCAACATGTTCGGCTGGCAGAAGCCCTGCTACCTCCTTCAGGAAGGCTACGTCGACAGCTTCAAGGAACTGATCGAGACGACCGAATGGGATCGTTACGGCGTGGCCAGTGGCAATCCGAAGTGTCAGAACTGCATGGTCCACTGCGGATACGAACCGACGGCGGTGGACTACACCTTCAGCGGATTCCAGGGCATCTGGGCGAACATCAAGGCGATGGCCTTCAACACCTACGCGAATCCGAAGGCTGCGAAACGGCTCGACGAGGAAAAGGCGAAGCCGCATGGACCGATGCATCACCTCGTCCAGCTCGGCTTCGGGGTGGATGTGAAGTCCGATGGCACCCGGGAAGTGGTGCGGCGAGAAAAGGACGAAGCGGCCGCCTGAACGTCTTCGATGGCCGGGAGCGGGCTGATCCTGGCGGTGCACAACCTGCCGGAATCGCCGCCGCGACCCGTCGCCCCCGCACAATCCCTCCATGCCGTTTCTCAGAGGATCCGTGACTTACGC
>CAJWFU010000238.1:0-4839 GCA_913031315.1 uncultured Phycisphaerae bacterium
TTGCCATGCTTTTCGCCCATCACGTGACCGAGAAGCTCGGCCTCTCGTTCTGATTCTGAAAACCCTGACGGGAGATCTTCCATGAACCATGAACAAGAGACGACCAGCGAAGTCACCGATGGAAATCTGGCACCACTGCAGTGGATACTGCTGCACATCGAGGTGGCGGGCATCACCGGCGTCTTGCTAGGTGCCTACTACGTGCAGTTCGCCATGCAGGAGTTTCCCTGTCCGCTCTGCATTCTGCAGCGGATGGCGATGATGCTCGCGGCGATGGGTCCGGCCTACATGCTGGGTTCGATCCACTCCAGTCGTTCGCATGATCACAACGTCCTGACCGTCGCCTACGGGACCTCCATCCTCGGCGCCGTTCTCGGTCTGTTCATCTCGTCCCGTCAGGTCCTTCTTCATATTCTTCCCGGTGATCCCGGTTACGGAAGCGCCGTGATGGGAATGCATCTCTATACCTGGGCGATGGTGGTCTTCGCGGTGGTGCTGGCGGTCTGCGGCCTCACCCTGGTGTTCACACCCCGCCTTCAGATGGCCAAGCGGGCCGGCAGGATGCCGATTCCGACGAAGATCGTGCTGGTCGGTTTCATCGCGGTGATTCTCGCGAACGTGGTGACCACGTTCATCGAGTCCGGATTCAATCTGTACCTTCCCGATTCCCCGACGTCGTACCAGTTGATCGACGGAATCAAAGCCCTCGACGGCACCGAAGCAAATCCGAGCTAGAAGGCGATCTGCACCTGGCTCCGGATGATGGACTGCGGACCGTCGCTGGAGAGGAATCCCGGGTTGCCGTCGATCTTCCATCGCGTGGTGTCACCCCAGACCCGGAGAAGTTCGATCGACCATCGGATGTTGCGGTGTTCACTCGAGAACCAGCTCGAACCCAGTGTCGCCACTCCGAGTTCGGAAACCTCTTCATCCGGAACCGACCCCCACTCGCCTCGGGCGTACAACATCCAGTGGGCTTTCCCGCCTTTTTCGGCATCGGGCCAGAATGCACCCTGGATCATCGATGCAAGTCGAAGTCCGCCCGAGGGAATCTGTTCGGATGCGTCCTGCCAACTGACACTGGCAAGCAGGCTGGCACCGGGTCGTTGCCAGACGACGTCGCTGGTCAGACGGATATCGACCCCGCTTTCCGGGGGGCTTCCTTCGGGCCGCGCGGTTCCGTCGCCGTAGCTGGCACCGACACCGAAAAGCAGGCCGGGTTCCACCATGCCCGGAAAGGCATTGGGAAGGTAAAGGTCATCCCAGTCGCCGAAGAGCTTCCACTCGACTCGGCCGATGGCCGCGGTTCGTTGGTTCTCCAGCGGGGAGGCATCCGACGGACTGAATCCGTTGCAGACGGCGACCCAGCTCCGAAGGTCATCACCCTGCCAGTTCACCGAAAGGCCTTCGGACGATTCGGGATCGAATTGTCCGGCGATGAAGGACACGTTGACTCCGACTTGGTCGACGGAGTCGATCGCCTGTTCATATGAAAAATAGGGCGTCAGGAGACCGGCCTGAACGGACCAGCCGTCATCGAGATCCCGTTGAATGAATGCATACTGCTCGCCACTGTTGAAAGGACCATCCGGGCCGTAGGTCATCCGAATCCAGTAACTCCAACTCGGGTCGATCAAGGTGCCCTGAAAATCCAGAAACACGTTCTGCAATTCAGATCCGTACTCCCTCGATTCGCCCGGCCGGGCGTTGAGGGCCCAGTCGAACTGCGTGAAGACCCCCATGGTGAGGGTGAAGTCTCCGGATGCACTCGAAAGTTGATTCCAGGTTCGATCGGCATCGTCGCCGGCGAAGCTGGTTCGCCCTGACGCGTCGTCGAGGACGTCGATCACCAATGCCTGGATGTCCTGTCGTCGTTCGAGGTCGGTGATGCTGGTCGCATCAAGCCGATTCCGTCGGTGCGCGTCAATGGCGCTTCGGAGCTCTTCGATTTCCTTCGCCACGAGATCCGAGCGATCGACGGGATGCTCAGGGGCCGGTTGAAGGGTCGACAGGATGAATCCGGTGAGGATGGACTGGATAAGCATGTCTGGAATCTACTCGCTGGACCACACATGACCACGCTCGGAAGGGCACGCGGTAGGGTGTTTTCATGAATCGAATCTCTGCAGCTCGTACGGCCTTCCTTGGCGGGTTGGCCTCATTCATGATTCTCATCCTGACCGCCTCCCAGTCCTTGGGGGCGGATCTCGACTGGATCGACGCGGACACCCTTCAAGTGGAAGGGCGTGCCTTTGAAGATCGAAATTCCACCTGGGACCGGCTTCCGGCTGAAGCTGAAGGGGTGGTTCGGGGTCCGGTCTGGAATCTCTCGCGGCACGGCGCAGGAATCACGATTCGCTTCAAGACCGATTCTCCGTCGGTATCCGTCCGCTGGCGGCTTCGAAGTGGTGATCTCGCGATGCCCCACATGCCAGCGACCGGGGTGAGTGGAGTTGACCTCTATGGACGGACCGACGATGGCTGGAGATGGGCGGGTTGCGGTCGACCTGAAGCGATCGAGAACACCGTGACCCTGGTGCAGGATCTTCCCGTCGCCTCACGCGATTGGATGCTCTACCTGCCTCTGTACAACGGTGTCGATTCGGTCGAGATCGGTGTCGATTCAGGATCTGAACTGGAGGCTCTTCCGGACCGTGGGAAGCCCATCGTCTTCTATGGCACCTCGATCACCCATGGGGCGTGTGCATCTCGACCGGGAATGACTCATGTGGCGATTCTCGGGCGACGACTGGATCACCCGGTGGTGAATCTCGGATTCAGCGGAAACGGACGACTTGAACCGGAAGTCGGTCGATTCCTCGTCGAAATCGACGCATCGATCTTCGTGCTCGACTGCCTCCCCAATCTCGATGGCGCGGCGACCGCCGCCAGAACGGTCCCCATGGTTCGACAGATCCGCTCGGCACATCCGGAGGTTCCGATCGTTCTGGTCGAGGATCGAACCTACGCCGATGCGTTCTTTTCGCCGAAGCGGGCGAAACGAAACCGGGAGAACCGCGAGGCGTTTCGAAAGGCGTACGAATCTCTTTTGGAGGATGGGGTGGAAAATCTTCTTTATGTTTCCGGAGACACGTTGCTGGGTGACGACGGCGAGGCGACCGTCGATGGATCTCATCCCACGGATCTCGGATTCATGAGACAGGCGGATGCTCTGGAACCAGCGCTTCGTTCCGCGCTGCAGCTTGAGAAGGAACAAGGATGAGTGGTCAGAGATTCCGAAACATCGCTCTGGTGGCCGGTCCTTTTTCGTGCGTGTGCCTTTCCCTGATCCTCGGTTTCTGGGGACTCGAGGTCCCGCAGGCGATCCTCGCCGGTGTGACGACCTGGTGCGCGATCTGGTGGGTCACGGAGCCGGTTCCGGTCGCGGCCACGAGTCTCATACCGCTGGGGGTGCTCCCTCTGTTCGGGGTCATGGATCGGGTGCCCGTGGCGCAGGCATACGGTGACAAACTGATCCTTCTTCTCATGTGCGGCTTCATGTTGAGCCGGGCGATGGAGTGCACGGGCGCGCATCGAAAAGTCGCGATCGGAGTGGTGAACGGTGTCTCCCGGATCTTTGGCCGAGGACCAAGAAGCGTGATCTTCGCGTTCATGATCGCGACGGCGGCGTTGTCGATGTGGATTTCAAACACGGCGACCACGTTGATGATGCTGCCGGTCGCGCTGGCGGTGATCAGCGGCGCGAGCGATCGACGCCTGGCGGTTCCTCTGCTTCTGGGTATCGCCTACGCCGCGAACATCGGCGGTATTGGAACGCCGATCGGAACTCCTCCGAACATCATCTTCATGGGGGCTTTCGACAGTCTCGATCAAAGGTCGGGGGAGTTTGGATTCCTCGAGTGGATGAAGATCGGGGTTCCAGTGGTCTTGATCTTCGTACCAATCGCCTGGTTCTGGCTGGTTCGAGGCTTGAAGGGGGAGACGACCTTCGATCTTCCTGCTGGGGAGCCCTGGACTCGGGGTCAGGTCGGGGTTCTGATCATGTTTTCAATCGCGGCGGCGCTTTGGATCTTTCAGAAATATCCGGCCCTCCCGTTGGAGTGGGCGGAGTCGGTGGGCCGTGAGAAGCTGGGTGGTTGGGCGGGAATGGTCTTCTACCTGACCGATGGTGCGATCAACGCGACCATGAGTGGTCCGGCAACCGTGGCCGCGATCGTCGCGGTGGCCCTCTTCGCCATTCCCGACGGCGACGGAGGACGTCTTCTGGACTGGCCTCACGCTCGAACGATTCCCTGGGGAGTCCTGTTGCTCTTCGGTGGTGGAATCGCTCTGGCGAAGGCTTTCGGATCGACCGGTCTGGGTGATGTGGTCGCCGGCGGCCTGGAAGGATTTCTTGGTGGCATCTCGATTCCACTCATGGTGCTGCTCACCTGCCTCTTCATGACGTTTTTGACCGAAGTCACCAGCAACACGGCACTCACGGCGCTCATGATGCCGATCCTGGGAGCCACGGCATTGGCGATCGGAGTCGACCCGGTCATCTTGATGGCGCCGGCAGCAATGAGTGCGAGCTGTGCCTTCATGCTCCCGGTGGCGACCGCCCCCAACGCCGCGGTCTACGGAACCGAGGAGATTCCGATTCGTCGCATGGCGAGGGAAGGTCTGGTTCTCAACCTCATCGGGGTGGCGATCATCTCCACGATCACCTTCCTGCTGGTTTCCAACGGATCCGCCGGGAGCGATGAAACCATCGAGTTGGAAACGTTCACCGCGGTATCCGGATCTGGTGGGTGAACACCCCGCTTGATTCCGATTCGACCGTTGATGGTTGATTCGCCTCCCACCGAGGTCTATGGTCCCCTCCATGAGCTCCGCGAC
>CAJWFU010000239.1:0-4827 GCA_913031315.1 uncultured Phycisphaerae bacterium
GAGGGATGTCATGGATTCGGTGATCGGCCACTGGACACCGCCACCGATCATCATGGCGGCTTCGACCACTGGAGCGAACATGAATCGCCGTTCGATACCCAGTCGGACCGGCCCCTGATCTTCGAGTGAGAAGAAGTCCGGAATCCAGGAGGATGCTTCCGCGATCCAGCCGGCCTGGGCGAGAAGGCGGCCACTGGAAGCAGCTCGGTCCACCCAGGTCAGCATTTTCTGAACGTACTCATCGCGTCGGTCAGGCATCATCGGCACACTGGAGTCCAGCAAGGCCACTCGGCGAATCGCAAGTTCGGGATCAGCGGCGAGCATGCAGGACATGGCTCCTCCGAGCGAATGTCCCACGAGCGTCGCCCCGGCAAAGCCGGCGTCGAGAATGGTCTGCCGAACGTGTTTCAGAATCCCGTCGGCGAAGGATCGCATCACATCTTCCGCCGTTCCCGGTGCTCGATCCTCCGGCATCGGCCATTCATCCAGATCGAAAGATCCGGGGGCGGGCATCCACGAGATCGGGAGAACTCGTCCCGGAGCGGCGGCCCGGATTGATTCCACCTCGTCGGCATGGCCGCACCACCCGTGAAGAAAGACCGTATCGACCCCGGAATCAGGGGTGGAGGAAGCGTTATCGGGGTTGGTAGGCATCCCGGTAGCGTACGTTGCTGGGAGAGTTACCAACCTGTGATCAGGCAGAGGAACCCTCCGGTCCGCTATCCTGCCCGACCCACGGGTCGATCTTCGACCCTGCACCCCACCGGACTCGGAGCGACATGGCTACTTCTCCCATTCTCATCTTCGGCATCGACGGGATTCTGAGCTACCTGCCGGTCGGCGTGGTGATTCTGATGGCCGCGGGTTTCGTGGTGGTGAACATCGTGGCCACGTCACTGATCGGTCCGCGGGCGGACGGGGCGGTCAAGGGACTTGCCTACGAGTCCGGCATGGATCCGATCGGTTCCGCCCGGAAGCAATTCAATGTCCGCTTCTACATCCTTGCGATGACCTTCCTCGTCTTCGATGTGGAAATCATCTTCCTGTATCCCTGGGCCGTGACCTACACCAAGCTCGAGCCCGGCAGTGCAGAGAGCGCGTTGTTCCTTGGACGGATCCTGTTCTTCATCGGGACCAGCATCGTGGCGTACATCTACGCCTGGAAGAAGGGCGTCTTCCGGTTCGATTGATCCGATCCCCTCGAAACACGAAGAAGGCCCGGAAGCGTGTTCGCTTCCGGGCCTTCTTTTTCATTCCGGTGTCCATCGAGTGGGTGGCACTCAGGGCTTGGCCGCGGCTTCGACCCGGTTGAGCACCTCGTTGGCTTCCGCCTCGGTCATGTTCAGCGGGATTCGAAGTCGCATCGTTCGGGGACCACAGGGGAGAACGATGAGTCGTTCCTTGTAGCAACGGCCGATCGCGGCATCTCGTGCTTCACCATCGGGGTAGTCCACCGCCAGCAGCGAACCGACGCCGCGAGGTGCGGTGAAGGCGCCGCTGTCCTTGGCGATCCGACGGAGCCCGGCAAGGATCTGTTCACCACGAGCGGCGACATTGTTGACGTAGTCGTGTTCGACGATGAGTTCGATGAAGCGGCGGGATCGGACCATGTCGACGAGGTTGGAACCCCAGGTCGAATTGATCCGGCTGGACCGCACGAACACGTTTTCCTTGACTTCATCCAGCTTCTTGCCGGCGTAGATGCCGCAGACCTGGGCCTTCTTGCCGAAGGCGACCACGTCAGGAGCGACGCCATGGTGTTGCCACATCCAGGGCTTGCCACTACCGAAGAAGCCGGTCTGGACCTCGTCGAGACACAGCAAGGCGTCGGCTCGATCGCAGAAACTGCGGAGACCCTGCATGAACTCGGGTCGGAAGTGGCGATCGCCACCTTCGCACTGGATGGGTTCGATCAGGACCGCGGCGATCTTGTCGCCACCCGCCGGACATCGAGTCCGGAAGGTCTCGAGTTCGGCCAGAGCGTGGGCCTCAAGGGCGGCGACGTCGTTGGAGATGTTGCCATCGAGATCGAATTCGATGCCGGGACTCGAAATTCTCGGCCACTTGAACTTCGGAAACAGTCCCACCTTGTCGGGCAGGGTGTTGGTCATGCTCATCGTGTAGCCGGATCGACCGTGGAACGCGTACTGAAAATGCACGACCATCAGGTCGTTCACGTCATCGTTGAAGTCGTGGCGACCGAGTCGACGAGCCTTCCAGTCGAAGGCGGCCTTGATCGCATTCTCCACCGCGAGCGATCCACCGGCGATCCAGAAGTGGTGATCGAATCCCTCAGGCGAGGCATGCGTCGCGAAGGCGTCGACGAACGACGCCATTTCACGCGAATAGAGGTCGGCGTTCGAAGGGTTGCATTTGGCGGCGCCGAGCAATTCCCGTTCGAAGTCCGGGTCGTTCAGCCCGGGATGGTTGTAACCAAGCGGCCAGGAGGCGAAGCACGTGAAGCAGTCGAGGAAATCTTCTCCTCGAGCGGCGTCATGCAACCAGGGGCCGTGCGACTTGTTGACGTCGAGAACCATGTCATAGCCATCAGCAAGCTGATGGCGGCCGATGATCTCGTGGACCTGCTTGGGATCGATAGTGGTGGCGACGGTCATGGAATCCTCGAAGAAAGGTGGCTGGATCGTCCATGGTAACCGGCCATCGCGGAATTCCGAAAGGCAGGGCCGGTGACTCTCGGAGTAGGGGTTCCACGGACAGGAATCGCGGTTTGGTCGCGGGTCGGAGGCATTCCGGAGCCCTTCGGCCTCTTCACCCCGTCCCTGCGGCCAGGAGAAGGTCAAGGCTCGCTCCGGTCACCACGCCGTACCCGTTCAGGTTGGGTGGGCGGGGATAATCGCAGGGCCCAGGCGACCGGAAGGAGGGCTGTCCAGCCGTCGCCGTCCAGAGCGGTCGCCGTTCCGTCAACGGAAATCACCTGCGCCCAGGGGAAAGCGATGGTCGCGCCAGGCGTCCGTCGCGTCCTGGGAGATCAGTTGGAACGTCGGCTCAGGGTTGTGGCTGCTCGTTCTCGATCCGTCGCGCCGTGGCGATGAGCAATTCCGGGTGACAGGCGGCGCACGGGCCATATTCCGCTAGAAGTCTCGCTCGCGCTGCTCTTAAAGAATCGGCCTTCGGAGTGGATTCTCCCGCCTCGGGTGGCGCGATCTTCATTTCCACCGCTTTGCTGACGAGCGGTTGGGGCGGATTGATCTTGGTGCTGGGAATGCCGGTCATGGAACCTAAAGATCGTTTCAATGGGTCGGACAACTGCAGTTTCGGCCGGGCCTGCCATTCAGTTTCCTGAAGGCTGAATATTGGTTTCGGCGAGCATCGGGTCGATTGCGTCCATCAGGCGGTCGATTTCCGACATCGTGTTGTAGTGGACCGCAGACACTCGCACAACACCGGACTGGAGGTCGATTCCCATCGCCTTGCACAAGCGGTAGGCGTACATGTGACCATGTCGGATACCGACATCCGCGTTTCGGGCCGCGGCGACGATCTCTTCAGAATCGCGCTGGAAATGCAGGAACGAGATCGTGGAGACCCGAGCACTGATTTCCGGCGCGGTGGGACCGATGATTCGGACTTGTTCGTGTCGGCGGAGCCGTTCGAGCAGATGGGCCTGCAGTGGTGATTCAAGCGCCGTCATGGTCTCGAATGCTTTTTCAACAATTTCGTACGAGCAGTTTTCCGCGTCGATTTCCTTGGAATTTCCGTGCCCGGCGAGCTCGCCGAGGATCGGGGCAAGAGCGCACAGGCCGGCACAGCCTTCGTGACTCGCTCCACCAAGCTCGAACTTGTAGGGCAGTTCATCGTCTGGAATGAAGAAGTGATTCGGTCCCTGAAGTCCCTCGAAGGCATCGAATCGTCCAAACAAGGCGCCCATGTGGGGGCCGTAGACCTTGTAGGTGCTCCAGGCGTAGAAGTCGACGTTCCAACGGCGTACATCGATCGCCCGGTGAGGTGCGTACGCGACGCCGTCGACCACGACCTTTGCGCCGTGGCGGTGGGCCAATTCGGTCGCCCCCTTGACGTCGACGATCTCTCCGAGCAGATTCGACACGTGAGGAAAGGCCACGATTCGAGTGCGATTGGAAAGCACCGCGTCGAGGTCCTTCAAGGAGAGTGAGCCGGTCTCGTGGTCGACCGTCCACCATCGTACGACTGCTCCCAGGCGTTCGAGTTCCGTCCAGCATCCGATGTTCGCTTCATGGCCCTGCTCACAGACCACGATTTCATCGCCCGGTTCGATGGTCCGACCGATCGCATGGGCGAGAACATGCATGAGGCTCGTGCAACTGGAACCAAGAACCACGCGTCCGAGGCCTTCACCGTTGACGAACCGATCCATGAAGCGGTGAGCCCGTTCTACCGTTGCGGTCGCCCGGTCGCTTGCGGGATATCCGGCTCCGAGCTGGCAGTAGTCCTGCAGCAGGTGATCGCGAATCGCATCGGCCACCGAAGTCGGGACCTGGGATCCTCCCGCGTTCTCGAGGAGAACGGTTCCCTTGGAGAGGGCGGGATAGTGACGTCGGATGTGTTCGATGTTCATCGTGATTGACAGTGCCGTTGAAATGGATTCAGTGGTTGTCGCCGCCACCGCCGAAGAGCCCGTCGAGCCCGCCGCCGATCGCGTCGCCGATTCCCTTGCGCAGGTCATCGGGGACGGTGATCCCCGTCTTGCGTTGGAGATTGTCCAGGCCGCGGTCGACCTGTGAATTCGCTTCTTCTCTCGCTTTCGAGGCGAGTACGTCCGCGCCGGCCTTCTGGAGCGCCGCGGCGAAGGCCTTCTCATCAAGGGTGATGGACGGATCGTCGAGTCTT
>CAJWFU010000240.1:0-4825 GCA_913031315.1 uncultured Phycisphaerae bacterium
GAACTGCTCGTGACCCTGGACGAAAAGCGGCCGCGCCTGGCCCGAACCCTCCGGCCCGCGATCGAATCCGCGACCGAATCGGAAATCCTTCGTTCGATCGCACCTCCGTCCGCCCAGACCACCGAGACCATCGACCCGATCGTCCTTCCTCGCCGCGACGGCCGGGACGTCGGGATCATCGTGCTGGGATGCGGACGCGGTGCCGTGGCCCGGAGGCTGGCCACCGAACTGGGCAGGTCCGCACCCTCCAGCACCCTGATCATTCTCGAAACCGACGCCCATCGATTCCTCGCCACCCTCCTGGTGGACGAGTGGAACGATCTCCTTGCGGATCCTCGTGTGCGATTCGCGATCGGCCCGTTCCCCGACACGGCCCTGAGGGAAGCGATACCCCCGCCGGCTGATCCACTCCTCGAATTCGGCCTCGGTGGTCTCGCCATGATTCCCGGCGACGACCCCGCCCACGCGGGTGCGATCAGGAATGCCTTGCAGACCGTGGCCGGCTTGGTGATCACTCGATTCCAGTCCCGAAGACATCAGGCGAGAGCGGAGGTCACGCAGAAGATCTCGGCCGGCCTGTCCTCCGGGCCCTGGAACATATTCAGTTCGGTAAGCAAGCAGACCACGGCCCTGAAGACCCTGGCCCCTTCCATCATCGACGCCGCTCGGCGAGCCGGCCACCACGGCACCACGCACCTGCAAGACGACGCCGATCCCTTTCGGGATTCCAAGGCGTTACGAGCCGCCCTCGACGTCGACATCGATCTGGCCCTCTCATTTCTACGTCCCGGTGGAAACCTGGCCCCCTGGCTCCAGGGAATTCCCTCCCTGATTCTGGTCAGCTCCCATCCCCGACTTCTTCCGATCGAGACGTTCGATTGGACGGATCAGGATCTCGTGGTGGTCACTGATCCCGAATTCGCCCCCGCCTATCGACAACTCGGCATCACACCGGAGATTCGTGCGCTCGCCACGGACATCCCCGACCACGACGCGATGAACTCGGTCGGCCATCCACCGTGCGACGTCCTGTCAGTCGGGAACATCCCTTCCGCCTCGAGCGTGGTGGATGGGTTGCCTCCACAACTCGCCGAATTGATCGATTCGCTCGCCGCGGACTGGGTCCGACATCCCCGGACCACCGTCGACGAACTCATTTCGACCACCAACATCCGGGGTGACGATCGTGTGATGAATGCGGTCCGGCTCGCCCTCGGTTACGCCGCGACCCGCATTCGAAGAATCACTTCGGTGATCGCGCTGGCGCAGGCCGGATTCAACGTCCGCGTTCACGGCGGGGCCGATTGGGCGTCCGCCCTTCACGGCACCGCGGCGGAAGGATGCTGGCAGGGCTGGCTGCCCACGGGTCCGACGCAATCCGCCGCGTTTCGGGACGCCGGCGTGGTGATCAACGTCAACTCGTTCGCCACCCCCGGGATGCTCAACATGCGAAGTTTCGACGTCCCCGCCGCGGGAGGCATCCTGGTCTGCGACGATCGACCGGCATTGCATCAGGCATTCCAGGTCGGGGTCGAAGCCCTCTCCTTCAATCTCATCGAGGAGCTTCCCGATCTGGTGAGCGGCGTGCTTGCCACCGGTTCCCGCCGCGAAGCGATCGGCCACGCCGGGCGAAAGAAGGTGGAACGGACCCACTCCTGGGACTCGTGGTGGACCTGGGCCGAATCCCGACTCCGCGAGCGATTCGTCGCCCGAAACCCGAATTAGAAGAACGGCCGGAGCCCTGCAGGCTCCGGCCGTTCCTCTGATTCCGGGTATCCATCAGCGTCGTCAGGCGATCGAGATCGACTCGTCGAGATAGACGTCCTGAATCGTGTTGAGAAGCTTCACGCCCTCATCCATCGGCCGCTGGAACGCCTTGCGACCCGAGATGAGTCCCATGCCGCCGGCTCGCTTGTTGATGACCGCGGTGCGAACCGCCTGCCCGAAGTCATCGTCGCCGCTGCCGCCACCGGAGTTGATCAACCCGGACCGACCGCAGTAGCAGTTCAGCACCTGGTAACGGGTCAGGTCGATGGGGTGATCCGAACACAGTTCGGTGTAGATCCGGCCGTCGAACTTGCCGTAACTCGAATCACCCATGTTCAACATCTCGTAGCCGCCATTGAGTTCCGGCTGCTTCTGCTTGATGATGTCGGCCTCGATGGTGACCCCGAGGTGGTTGGCCTGGGCGGTGAGGTCGGAGGAGACGTGATAATCCTTGCCGTCCTTCTTGAACGCGTCGTTCCGGAGGTAGCACCACAGGATGGTGGCCATCCCGAGTTCATGCGCTCGATGGAAGGCCTCGGCCACTTCGACGATCTGGCGGTCTGAATCTTCCGAACCGAAGTAGATCGTGGCCCCGACCGCGGCCGCACCGAGTTCCCAGGCCTCGTCGACGGATCCGAACATGATCTGGCTGAAGTGATTCGGGTAGGTCAGCAGTTCGTTGTGATTCAACTTCACGATGAAGGGAATCCGGTGGGCGTACTTCCGACTCACGCTGCCCAGCACTCCGAACGTGGTGGCAACCGCGTTGCATCCACCCTCGATGGCGAGCTCGACGATCTTCTCACCGTCGAAATAGATGGGATTCTTCGCGAAACTCGCCCCCGCCGCGTGTTCGATCCCCTGATCGACCGGAAGGATCGAGACGTAGCCGGTTCCCCCGAGTCGGCCATGGTCGTAGATCGACTGAAGGTTCCGCATCACCTGGGGATTACGATCCGACTGCGTCCAGATTCGGCCCACGAAATCGGGGCCCGGAAGGTGGAGCAGGTCCTTGGAGACCTTGGCTTCATGATTGAGGAGATTGTCTGCTTCGGTGCCAAGGAGATCGCTGATCGCGGTCATGGTCGTTTTCCGGGAAACGGATGAATAAAGCGGGGGAAGAATGCGGTACGTGCGTGCGGCGGACATCATAGGCACCCGGCGGCGAACAGGGACCCCTCGACTTCGACCCGGGTTTTTCCAGACATTCTGAACCAGGTTCCCTCGGACCGTACAATTCGCCCGCCCATGGCTTTCGATCTCTTCATTCTCATCCTGTCGATATCCGTCCTGGTTTTCGGGGCGGAACTCCTGGTCCGCGGGGCGGGCCGGCTTGCCCTTCGCGTGGGCGTGTCACCCTTCGTGATCGGCGTCACGGTGGTCGGCTTCGGCACCAGCGCCCCCGAACTCGCCGCCGCCCTGGGGGCCGCCACCAGCGGCCATGGTGACATCGCGGTCGGGAACGTGATCGGCTCGAACATCATGAACGTCGCCCTGGTCCTGGGCCTGACCGCCATGGTGATGCCCATTCCGGTCTCTCGACTGGTCGTACGCCGTGAAGTCCTGGTGACGATCGGAGTTTCCTTCGTTCCGTTCCTCGCGATCTTCAACGGAGGCGTCATTGGACGACCCCTCGGCGGGATGATGGCGGTCGGTCTCGCCGCATTTCTCTACTGGACGTTCCGGACCAGCCGAGACGAAGGCGGGATGCCGATCGAGGCGGAGATTCCCGACGAACCTCCCCGCTCGGGTTGGATGCGATCGGCGATCGACCTCTCACTGGTCCTCATCGGCATCGTGATGCTGGTCTTCGGGGCGGACTTCCTGATCGGGGCGGCCACCAATATCGCCCGAGCCCTGGGCGTCTCCGAACTGCTCATCGGCCTCACCGTGGTTGCGGGAGGCACCAGCGCTCCGGAACTCGCCACCAGCCTGGTCGCGGTCTGGCGAGGCCGAAGCGACCTCGGCGTGGGCAACATCCTCGGGTCCTGCATCTTCAATCTGCTCGGCATCATGGGCGTGACCGCCCTCGTGGTTCCGCTGGAGATCCCGCGAGAGGTCTTCCTCTTCGACCTTCCGGTGATGATCGCCAGCGCCGTCGCGTGCCTGCCGATCATGTTCACCGGCCATCGAATCAATCGCTGGGAGGGCTTCGTGCTCACCGCAGGATTCATCGTCTACACCACGTTGCTCTTCGTGGGCTGGCCCTTCCCCGCCGATCGTGATTCGGCGATGAATCCGCCCGCGGCCGTGGTCGAGCCGGATCAGGTCCGAGTGGACGACGAGTCGATCTGGTCACGGACCCAGTCGTAGGTCAGCCTCATCCCTTCGGCGATTCCCACCGACGGCTCCCATCCGAGTGCCGCGCGTGAGCCGGCGTGGTCGAGAACGTGGCTCGCGCATCTCTTACCCGAATCGGACACGTACCGACGCCGGAGACGCAGCCCGGCGTGCTCCGCGATCAGATCAACGATCCCGTTGATCGAGGGTTCGTCTCGCAGCGGCTGGCCATTGCAGGCGCAGCGGAGCCCATCCCCATCATGCGTTCGATATCCTCGACCGCGTCGGTGATGTACGTGAGGCTCATGTCTGGATGCCATGGCCCCGGATCTTGACGATTTTGTCACCGCGTCGAACGGCCTCGACGGCCTTGCGACACATCGCGGTGGTCACGCCTTCGGCGGCTCTTCCGATGGAACGTCCCGGACTGTGCACGTGATTGGGACGCGCGTCCCAGAGCGCGAATCCGGGTGCGAAACCGACGGTCATGGTCTCGAAGGTGAAAGACGTCGTGAAAGCGAACAACACCGTCACGAGCGGGATCTCGATCTCGTTCTGGATTTGTCGCGAGTAGGGAATCGCACGAAACACGGCGGCCGCGTGCGAGGGGCATCCCTCCCGGACTCGCCGGTGACCGGGATTCGGTGCCGTCCCGTTTTGGAGCATGCGAGCCCGTTCGAATGGCGATTCCGGTCGGTGCGGGGGGGGGATTCAGGCGATCGAGGCGTCGATCCAGCCGCCGCCGAGGACCAGGTCGCCGTCGTAACAGACCACCGCC
>CAJWFU010000241.1:0-4812 GCA_913031315.1 uncultured Phycisphaerae bacterium
CCCACACCCGGCCCGCCCGGTCGATCGCGTAGTGGTAGCCGATGTCCGCCCACCCCCGATGGCCCACGTGCGCCTGTCGGATCAGACGCAGCCGATCTTCGGTGTCCCGGATCCGATTCGACGCGAGCGGCGAGGGAAGACCGTCGTGGTGGACGGTGATCGCTCGGATCGGGGTCATCCGATTCATGTCGGCGTAGTCGGGCTTCATGCCGGTCCACGAGGTCCGGGCCGACACGTGACGGAACTGCCCGCCAGCCTCCGCGGTGCTCGGCTTCACGACCTTCGTCGATGAGACACGAGCGGCTCCCCGCCCCGGCGTGGGCCAGTCGGGCTGGACGCTGGAGGATCGGCTCCGCGTCGAACCGCAGCCACCGAGTCCCGCCGCGACGGCGCCCCCCGCGAGGAGCGAGCGTGCGACGTCGCCGAGCATGCGGCGCCGATCGACGCCGTGGTCGGAGGTGTTCGGGATGCCGTCCCGGCTTTGCTCGTCCATCAAGCACGTACCTTTCCATGAACGGAGACCGGACGGAGAATCGACTCTTCTGCGGGGGCCGCGAGCGTCTTCGAAACGACGATCGGAAGGGTCCGGTTCGTGCTTTCGAGCGATCTGACCTCGATTCTTCGACTGCAAAGGTCGGACCGCACCAGTATAGGACCGCCTCCAGCCGTGGAATCCGCGGATCGGGCGGGTTGTGCCGGGCCGCCGCCTCCGGCCGAAGCCGGTCCTCCGGATCACCGACGAGCGGCGACCATCGATCGTCGATGCCGACCGTGGCCGGTGGCGACATCGGCAGGTGCGACGAAAGCGGGGGGAGACGACAGGTGCTGTTGAAGATGATCCGGGATCTGACCGTTGGAGAGACGCTCGCCCACCCCGTTCGCCGAAGGGGGCGACCGGGAATGCTGCTTGCCGCCGGCACGGTGCTCGATCTCGGAACGCTCGAACGGCTCGCGAGGATGGGGGTCCGACAGGCGTGGATCGAACGCGCCGGTACCGAGGGCGTCGAGGAGTTCCTGCCCGTGGCCCTCGAGACGACCCGGGACGATCTTGCGGAACACGCCGGCGCGCCGATTCGCGACATCGCCGCGACCCGAAATCCGGCGGTCGCGGTCGATGCGATGAAGGCGGCGGTGGACGATCTCGTCCGAACCGCCCAGGCTTCGAGCCGGACGGCCCGACTCGTGACCGAAGTCATCGGCGGTGACGACGAGTTCATCAAGCGTGCCGGCGAGATCGATCGCGTCGGTGTTCCGGACTTCGAGCACCCGGATCCGACGCGCGGAACCGCCGCCGGATGGAACATCCAGTTGCTGGACGAGCTGCTCCGCGGCATTCAGAATCGCGACCGGCCCGGTCGCGATCACCGCGTTGAGGCGATCATCCGCAAGGATCTTGATCGGTCGACGCTCACCCATGCTCTGCCCGCTCATTCTTCGCCATGACATCTCCTGCCGCATCCAACGGGGCATGTCGGACTGCTCCAGTCCGTCGGTCTCGGCGAGCATGCCCTGAACCAACGGGGCCACCCTCGCGGCCGCGGCGTTCTTCAGGAAGATCGTGCGGACCTGGGTGGAACCGGCGCCGTTTTCAAACAATTGAAGTTGTCGGCTGACCACTTCCTGAAGCCGTGGCGACGCGGTCACGATCACCGCATCGGCGCGGGGCGCGGCGGCCACCACGGGACGGGATTCACCCGGGCGGCCCGCGGCGGCGGCATCCAGAGCCGACTGCAGCGCAGCGGCCAGTTCCGCGGCACCACCGCTTGGAACGGCGTGCACCCGAACCTCGATCGCATTGGTTCGATCGTCCCGGTCGAGCTGGGCCACGATGGCGGTCGCCACCGATTGCAGTTCCACGGGGGCGGAGACCAGGAGGCGGTTGGCCGCGACATCCGCGGTGACCGATGGCTCGGTGATCGCCAGGCCGGCCCGCAGGGCGTCCCGCAGCGAGTCGGGCCAGCGACTTCGATCTCGAAGCATGGCCCCCACCGTGGCGGCCACGACGGTCGCGTCGGCGTTCTCCAGGGAGAGGACTCGAAGTTCCATGGGTGGAACAGCCGGTACGGAAGCATCCCAGGTGCTCAGCAGTTCGGTCGCTCGGGCGGTCTCCTGCTCGCTTCCGATGATCATGATCGAACCGCTCTGGGCTTCCAGAACCAGTTCGAGCGTGCTGCGAATGCCGGCCGGCCGGGTGTCGTCGAGAATCTTCTGGGCCGGCTGGAGAATCGCCGCGGGGTCTGCGTGGCGGGGTGTGAACGTCGCGTAGCTTCGAGCGTCGTCGGCATCGGGACGATCGAGCTGGGTGATCAGGCCTTCCGCCAGGTTCACGGTCTGAACGGGCCCGCTCACGATCAGGCTGTTGGTCCGCTCGTCCGCTTCGACCCGGACCTTGGGCGTCAGGTCGACCATGCCCCGGCTCCGACGAATTCGTTCCATCAACAGTCGGGGGTCGCTGTCCTGCTGATCGTCCAGCAACTTCTGCACGATGGGCGCGACCTTGCCTGCGTCCGCGTGCACGAGTTCGAAGGTCCGGGCATCGACCGCGTCCATCGCCGGTCGGGCGTCGAGAGGCTGGATCAGGGTTTCGATCTCCTCGATGTCCTCGGGAATACCGACCAGGAGCAAGGCGTTGGATCCGGCGGCCGGAACCACCTTCACATCGACCGGTTCGCCGGTCGCTTCGCTCATCATGCTTGGGATGGCCTGCTGAAGAGCGACCGCCACCACCGTCGCATCCGCGAAGGTGAGGGGTCGCACTCGCACCGTGGGATCACCGATCACCGACGCCGAAGCGTCGAGGGTCTTGACCAGTTGCTCGGCGATCGGCATCACGGTGTCCGGAGCCGAGATGATGAGGGTGTTGGTCTTGCGATCCGCGGTGGCCGTGAGCAACCGGGAGATCTCGTCCTCTCCGCCGGGGAGGTCTTCCCGCAGACGAGCCACCAACACTTCGCGGAGCATCGGGGCCACTGATTCCGCCCGGGCCTGAGAGAGCCGGAAGGTTCGCAGAGAGGTCGCGGGGGTGATGGGTCCGGAGCCCAGCGACTGGATGACCTTGTCGACCCGATCGAAGATCGCGGAGGGTCCGGAGACGATCAGCGTGTCGCTCGCTCCGTCGACCGTGACCGCGATCGTGGTCCCGGAATCCGTCGCACCGAGGTGTCCGGCACTCGAGAGTTCACGAAGGGTCCGGGCCGCCGCTTCCAGCTCGACTCGCGGGAGCTTCCAGGTCCTGATCTCACTCTCCGCCACGATCTGAGCCTGATCGAGTTGCTCGACCAGTTTCTCGAATCCCGCCATCCGCTGGATGGGGGCGTCGACGATCAAGGCGTTCATCTGCGGATTGGCCCGCACCACGACTTCTCGTGATTCGCGAAGTTCCGGCCGGGGACGACCACGGAAGTCCAGGGGCATCGGAGGCTCGGGATACATCTGATCGATCGTCTGAGCCAGATCTTCCGCCCGCGCGATTCGCAGCGGGAAGATTCGAATCTCCCGACCTTCGGCGTCAAGGCGATCCGCATCGTTGAGATCGGTGACGATGGTTCGAATCTCTTCCAACATGTCCGGGTGGGCGGCCACGATCAGGGAGTTGGTCGCGGTGTCGGCGGTGATCCGGACCGGCTTTTCGACTCGCGCCTCGTTGGAGCGACGGTCATAGGTCTGTCCCAGCGCCCGCGCGAGATTCTGGGCGTCGGCGGTGCGGACCTGGAGAATGCGAATGGGAGGGAGCGCCTCTTCCGCCACGTCCAGAGTCTCGACCACGGACGCGATGATCTCATGCTCCCGGGGCTGAGCCGCCACCAGCAGGGCATTGACCGCGACCAGCGGCTCGATCGCCGGCGGAGATCCACCGAGCACCGCCATCGACAGTTCGTTGCCGATCAATTGGTCCAACATGGTTGCGGTCTCCAGCGCATCCACGTGCTCGAGCGAGATGAGCCGAACGTCGGGCGGCCGCGATTGCGCCGACTCCAGTTGCCGGACGACCTGCGTGAATCTCGCGAGGGAAGCCTCTTCCCCCACCGCGAGAATCGTTCCATTGACCGAATCGACTTCGACTTCGACCGCCGTGAAGTCGGGGTCGGCCTCGGTCTGTTCTCCGTAGAGTCTCGTCGCCCTACTGGCGATCTCGGTCGCGTCACCGGCACCGATCTCGATCACCTGCAGGGATCGAACCACCGGGACCGCCTGCAGATCGACCAGGATTTCTTCGACCTTGCTGAAGGTGAAGTCATCCCCCGCGACGATCAGGGTGCGGCTCCGAGGTTCGAACTGAACCGTCACCTCGACCGCCTTCTCCCCGTTGGTCCCGGGGCGGCTCAGGACTCCCTGCCCGGCGAGCGCCTGCAGGGTCACCGCGATCTGATCGCCCTCGCCTCGACTCACGTCCCAGGTTCGGAGTTCCGCCTGGGGCGGGAGTTCGATTCGATCGAGTTGCTTGACCAGCTCTTCGAAACTGGCCCGCCGCGAGCTCGGCGCTTCGACGATGAGCGTGTTGGTACCCGCATCGGCGCTCACGAAGACCTCACGCGGCTGTCGGAGATGCGGCAACGGACGACCTCGACTGTCGAGGGGCATCGGCGGTTCGGGATACAGGGTCACCAACGCCTTGGCCAGGTCGGTCGCCCGCGCCAGCCGAAGCGGAAAGATCATGGTCTCGCGTTCGGCTTCGGAGTCGCTGTTCCGATTGAGTGATTCGACGAAGTCGCGAATCTCGTCGAAGACCGGAGTCGCCGCGGTGACCACGAGGGTGTTGGTGGCGGCGTCGGCTTCGATCCTGACCGGCTGCTCCCGTCGGACATCGGTGGG
>CAJWFU010000242.1:0-4808 GCA_913031315.1 uncultured Phycisphaerae bacterium
CCTTGATGCGCCGCTTGAGCCGCTCACCCTTCTCCATGAAGTCCGCGAGCCGCTGAAGGATGATGTCGAGGACACCACCAACCTCGCCCGCCGCCACCATCTTGGAGTAGAGCCGGTCGAACCCCTTGGGGTGCTTCGCCATCGCATCAGAGAGAGACGACCCCGACTCGACGTCCTCGCAGACGTCGTTCAGGATGTTCTTCAACTTGCCCGGTCGCTGCTGCTGCTCGAGGATCTGGAGCGATCGGAGCAGCGGAAGTCCGGCGTCCTGGAGGGTCGAAAGCTGACGGGTGAACGTCGTCATGGTCTTGGTGTTGACCTTGCCGATGCTCAGCGAGAAGCCTCGCCCCTTCTTCTTGGCCGCCTTGGGCGACTTCCCCTCCTTGGTGGCCTTGGCCTGCTTGGCGGCCCGGCCCTTCACCTTGAGCTCCTCGACGGAGGTCGGGAAATACCCCTGGCCTTTCAGCTGCCCCTGGGCGTCATCGCGGCTTGAAGCCTCGATGGTGCCTTTCTGCTGCTTTCCGGCGGCGTTGACTGCTTCGTACTCGAAGGTCGGCATGACGTGTTCCTGGTCTTACTGGCGGATCGCCCACGCGGGCGACTCGGCGTGTGGATCAATCCTCGGTGATGGTCTCGCGGACCACTTCGTCGATCGTGGTCTGTCCCTCGTAGATGGACAGCAGTCCGGACTCCCGGAGCGTTCGCATTCCCCGCCTCCGGGCTTCGTTTCGAAGCACGGCGGTGGATGCCTGAGTCATGACCATCTCACGAAGCGTGTCGTCCATGGTCATGATCTCAAAGAGGGCCATTCGGCCTCGATAGCCCGTCTTCTTGCATTCGCCGCAGCCCCGCCCGCGATAGAAGGTCCGGCCCTCGACGTCGGAGGGCTGGAGCGAGAGCTCCATCAGTTCCTCTTCGGTGGGCAGGTATTCCTCCTTGCAACGGCCGCAGATCCGTCGAACCAGCCGCTGGGCGACGATGGCCTCGACCGTGGCGGTGAGCAGGAAGTTCTCCACGCCGAGGTCGACCAGTCGAAGGATCGAACTCGGAGCATCGTTGGTGTGGAGGGTCGAAAACACGAGGTGACCGGTCAGCGACGCCTGGATGGCGATCTGCGCCGTCTCGAGGTCTCGAATCTCACCCACGAGGATCACGTCCGGGTCCTGTCGCAGGAACGACCGAAGCAATCCGGCGAAGGTCAGCCCCTGATCGGTGTTCACCTGACACTGGATCAGCCCGTCGATGTCGTACTCGACGGGATCCTCTGCGGTCAGGATCTTTCGTTCCGGTTCGTTGAGTTCGTTCAACGCCGCATAGAGGGTGGTCGTCTTTCCCGATCCGGTCGGACCGGTCACCACCACGATGCCGTTGGGCTTGGTGATGAGGGATCGGACCCGTTCCAGTTCCTCGTCCCGCAGGCCGACGCGATCCAGACTCAACTGCACGTTCGAGCGGTCGAGCACCCGCATCACGACCGACTCGCCGAACATGGTCGGCAACACCGCGACCCGAAGGTCGATCTGCGTGTCGTGGCCCGGCAGGGTCAGCTCGATACGACCATCCTGCAGCAGGCGGCGTTCGGCAATATCCAATTTCGCCATGACCTTCACCCGGCTCACGATCGGCAGGGCGAGACGCTTGTCGGGCGGCGCGATCTCGTAAAGAACGCCATCGATGCGATAACGCATCCGGAACTCTTCTTCGAAGGGCTCGAAGTGGATGTCGGAGGCCTTGTCCCGAATCGCGATCAACAGCGTTTCCTGGACCAGTTGCACGAGGGCGTTGTCACCGGCCGCCTCACTCAGGGTGTCGAGGTCGATCCCTTCACCCACGCCCTCCAGAGCCGTGATCGAGGAAGACTGCCCCGCTTCGGCGTAGATTTCGCCGAAGCCACTCCCCTTGGCGGCGTATCGCTCCTGGAGGATCTCGTCGATCTCGTCCTCGGGGGCCAACACCGCCTTGACCCGCTTGAAGTTCAACATGTTGCGGAGGTCGTCGATCGCCGCGAAGTTGTCGGGGTTCTTGACCGCGATCGCGATCGACCGAGTCGCCGGATCGAATTTCACGGGGACGATCTGGTAGGTCGTCGCCGTGGTCGCCGGAATCGCGTCGAAGGTCTCGTCCGATATCTCACGACCGCGGAGCGTGATCTGCTCGATACCCGCTTGTCCCGCGAGGGCGTCACGAACATCCGCCTCGGTGACATGTCCGAGTTCGACGAGCAGTTCACCGATCTTGCGGCTTGGCTGATCCTGCTGCAGCGCCAGTGCCTCGTGCACCTGCTCGCGGGAAACCTTGCTCATCTTGGTGAGCACGCGGCCGAGTTTTCGACCTTTCAGTCCGCTGGTGCTGCTTCGGGTCCGGGTGGGCTGGCTCATGCCGGCGTACTCCAGGTCGCCTTCGAATCGGGGCGTCTGAGGGGCTGGGCGGCCATGGCCGCCCGGATGAAAACGTCCCCTGCCATCCGTTGCCGCCGGACACGTGCCAGACGGACTCACCCCACATTCCGGCGGTTCGCCTCCACGAGGCGGATGACCGGATCCAAGGGCGCGGTTTCTTCGCAAAGGACGCGTACCCCGTCAGCCTATACGACGCCGATCGGGGTGTGTTGCCTGGCCATGCACACTCGGAACCGTACGACGGCCAGAGGCGCAGGATCAGGAAAAACAACCTTTCAGAGGGCTTTGGTCCGAACAGAACCCGAACCCAACGGGTTTTTCGAGCATTTCAAGGGATCAGCCGGCCGAAGACTGTTCCGGGGCTTCGTCCAGTTCGCTACGGCCCACGGTACCGCCGGAACGATGCACCTTCTGGGTGAGATCAGCCGCGTCCTTGCCCTTGTCGACCATCTCTTCGGCCGAGATCAGACCTCGCTGGTAGAGGGACCAGAGGTGATCATCGAGCAACTGCATGCCGAACTTCTTACCCGTCTGGATCGCCGAGTCGATTCGGAACGTCTTGTTCTCACGGATGAGGTTGGAAATCGCCGGGGTGACCACGAGGAACTCGTAGGCCGCGACCCGGCCGGGCTTGTCGACCCGGGCGAGCAGTTGCTGGCTGAGCACCGCGATCAGCGCCACCGAGAGCTGGACCCGGACCTGCGCCTGCTGATCGACCGGGAAGGCATCGATGATCCGGTTGATCGTTCCCGAGGCACCGGTGGTGTGAAGGGTGGCGAACACGAGGTGGCCCGTTTCGGCCGCCGCGATCGCAGCCTCGATCGTCTCGAGGTCCCGCATCTCACCCACCAGGATCACGTCCGGGTCCTGACGAAGGGCACGCCGCAGGGACTCCGAGAAGGTCGGGACGTCGGTTCCCAGCTCCCGCTGGTTGACGATCGACTTCTTGTGGTAGTGGTAGTACTCGATCGGATCCTCGGTCGTGATGATGTGCCGGTCCATGTTCATGTTGATGTAATCCAACATGGTGGCCAGCGACGTCGTCTTACCCGAACCGGTGGGCCCGGTCACGATGAAGAGGCCTCGAGGGCGGCGGATCAGCTCCTTGCAGATGTCGGGGAGCCCGATCTCATCGAAGGTCAGAAGCTGGTTCGGGATCAGCCGGAGGACCATCGCGATGTCACCACGCTGACGGAACACGGACACTCGGAACCGGGCGGCGTCGCCGTAGGCGAACCCGAAGTCCGTTGATCCCATCTCCTGAAGTTCCTGCTGGTTCTTCTCGGGAGTCACCGACTTCATCAACGCCACCATGTCGTCGGATTCCAGAGTCTTGGTCTGGAGGTTCCGAAGCGAGCCATGCAGACGAACCGTCGGCGGGCGTCCCGTGGTGAGGTGAAGGTCGGAGCAGCTCTGCTTCACGACGGTGTCGAGCAGACGATCGATCTGGATGGTGGACATGGCGAAGAACCGTGAAGGGGGACCTGGGCCTGAAGACTGGCCCGGAATGGTCGTGGGAAGAGGTGAGTTCGATTGAAACGACGTTGATCAGCTGCCCTCGATCTCCGTGGGATCGAAACCTTCGATCTGAGCGAAGCGAGCGACCTCGTCCGGCGTGGTGGCGCCACGGAGGATCTTGACCTTTCCATCGCCCAGGAGACTTCTCATGCCACCGCGGATCGCCGCCTGGCGAACCGCGGAGATCGAGGCCCGCTCGAAGGCGAGCTCGCGAATCTCGGAATTCATGGGCATCAGTTCGAAGATCGCCTGGCGACCGCGATATCCCTTGCCGCCGCACTTCTGGCAACCCACGGCCTTGTGAATGCTTCCCGCGGCGACCTCGTCCGGGGAGATGTTCACGAGCCTGAGAAGCTTCGCGTCGGGATTGTCGTCGAGTTGCTTGCAGTCGTTGCAGAGAATTCGAATCAGACGCTGGGCCATGATCGCCTGGATCGAACTGGCGACCAGGAACGGCTTGATGCCCATGTCGACCAGGCGGGTGATGGCGCTGGGGGCGTCGTTGGTGTGCAGGGTGGAGAAGACCAGGTGCCCGGTGAGTGCGGCCTGAATCGCGATGTCACCGACTTCGCGGTCTCGGATCTCTCCCACCAGGATCACATCAGGATCCTCCCGGAGTGCGGCTCGGAGAGCGTTGTGAAATTTGACCGTATGCATCCCCACCTCACGGTGGCGAATCAGGGAACGACGGCTTTCGTGCACGAATTCCACCGGATCCTCAATGGTGAGTATGTGCCGGGCTTCATTGCGATTGATCCAGTCGATCATTGCGGCAAGAGTTGTGCTTTTTCCAGATCCAGTTGGTCCGGTGACCAGAATGAGCCCCTTGGGACGCGCTGCCAGTTCGGTCAGCACTGGGGGAAGATTGAGCTGCTCGACGGTCAGAATTGT
>CAJWFU010000243.1:0-4801 GCA_913031315.1 uncultured Phycisphaerae bacterium
AGTTCGTCATGCCCGACGTGATCGTCGAATACGAACCTGAAAACGATGCCTACATCGCCGCCCTTGCCGATGGCACCATGCCGGTGCTTCGAATCAATCCACAGGTCGAGAAGATGCGAGAGCAGCCTGAACTCGACCATGATGGGAAGACCTTCATCGATACCGCGGTACGTGATGCCAGCTGGCTCATCGATGCGGTGAACCAGCGATCAAACACGCTTCTTCGCGTGGTTCGGGTGGTTCTGGAGCGGCAACGAGAATTCTTCGATCACGGGCCCCAGTTCCTGAAGCCTCTGCCGATGACCGAAGTCGCGGAGCGACTTGGCGTACACGTCGCGACCGTGAGCCGGGCGGTCAGCGAGAAGTGGTTGCAGACCCCGCGGGGCATGTATCCACTTCGGCGGTTCTTCTCCGGTGGCCGGGAGACCGGACAGGAGGGGCAGGAAAAGAGCTGGGAGGCGATCAAGGAGATGCTGCGGGAGATCGTGGACGCGGAAGACAAGGCGAAGCCGCTGAGCGATCAGAAACTGGCCGATGCGTTGAAGGAAAAAGGGGTCGAGATCGCTCGCCGAACGGTCGTGAAATACCGGGAGCAACTGGGGATCCCGCCGGCTCGGCGTCGAAAAGTTCACGCAACCGGCTGAGATGGCCGGAGAATTTGGTGGCCATTTCCAGGGCCTGAGCAGGAATCGAAGGCAAAAAGGTCGTTTCAAGCCAATGGTGGGGGTTTGAGGCTTTTGTGGACACCCGGCAGGCTCCTGCCGGGATCAGGGCCTTCCTCGTAGAATGTCCGCCCATGAATCGCATCTGGATGGACGGAAAAATCGTTCCCAAGTCCGAGGCCACGGTCTCGGTCTACGACCACGGCCTGCTCTACGGAGACGGCTGCTTCGAGGGAATTCGTGCGTACGGCGGTCGGATCTTGAAACTCAAGTCCCATCTTGCTCGGATGTACGAATCGGCGTCGTTGCTTCGACTCGTGCCGGCCTACGACCTCGATGACATCGAAGATGCGGTCCGGGAGACGGTCGCGGCCAACGAACTGGAAGACGCCTACATCCGGTTGATCTTCACTCGAGGCGTGGGCACGCTGGGACTTCATCCCTTCAAGTGTCCGACTCCGGGCACGATCATCATCGCGGATCGAATCCAGCTCTATCCCGAAGAGTTGTACGAAGAAGGAATGCACGTCATCGTCGCGGAACGGCCGCGAATTCCGATTCCGTGCCTTGATCCACGCATCAAGAGTCTGAACTACCTCAACAACATCCTCGCGAAGATCGAGGCGATCGATGCCGGAGTCCTCGAAGCGATCATGCTCAACCTCGAAGGGGAAGTCGCCGAGTGCACGGGTGACAACATCTTCCTGGTGAAGGACGGCCGAATTTCGACCCCGAGCACCTCGACCGGCATTCTGCACGGTGTCACTCGACGATTCATCATGCGGGAGATCGCGCCGGCCTGTGGCCACGAGGTCGAGGAAACGGTCTTTCCCCTCGAGGAGCTTCTGGCCGCGGACGAGGTCTTCCTGACCGGCACCGCCGCAGAAGTGATCGGGGTGACTCGGATCGGTGATGCGGTGGTCGGGGACGGCACCGTCGGGCCTGTCACCCGCGCCTGCATCGCGGAATTCCGCCGCCGCATCGCCGAAGACTGTCCCGAGGACTAGCGGCGGTCGGGGTGTCCCCCCACATGGGCATTGATGAGGCCCATGGGGCCCGGGAGAACCGAAGCCGAGGCCTGAGATGATGCCCGGCGGTGGCGGCGCGGTAGCCTTTCCGGTGACTCGATCGCGAAGAGATGTCCTGTCGTTCGCCAAGACCTTGGCCGGGAGGCTTCCGTGAAATGCAAGAATTGCGACTATCCCCTCTGGGATCTCAAACCCGGGCCATGTCCCGAGTGTGGGGAATCGTTCAGCCCCGTCTCCGAGCGATTCAAGCCGGGAGAGGTCCGGTTCTGCTGCCCGCATTGCGACCAGGCCTACTACGGCGATGGTGAGAACGGGCATCTGGTTCCGGCCGCATTCGACTGCGTCGAGTGCGGGGCCGGCATCGACGAATCGGAGTGTGTGATCCGGCCGCGGGAGGATCGCGGCTACGAGTACCCCGTCACCGCGGATGTCGCGCCGTGTTTCGATCCGACGCTCGGTCGTTGGAAGCGATTCTGGCGGACGGTCGCCATGTCGATGACGAGGCCTCGGACCCTCGGCGAGGGGATACCGATTCAATCCCGGATCCGTCCGGTGTTCGGGTTCGCCGCCATCCTGTCCGCGAGCAACCTCGTGGTCGGCACCTTGCCGATCTTTCTGCTGATCGGCGTGCCCTTCTTCCTCATGGGGGCCGGGGCCACGCTCACGATTCCGGAAGTCCTGGTCCTCGTCGTCGTGTTCCTGGGGCTGGGCCTGTTGTCGGTGTGCATGGCCCTCGCTGGAATCACGCTCGTGGGGGCGATCATTCATGGCGTCCTTCGGATGTCAGGTACGACTCGAGGCGGGATCGGTCGGACGATCTCCTGCGCCTGTCTTGGATCGGGCCCCTTGATCCTCGGATCCGTACCGGTGCTCGGTCCGTACTGCCTCCAGACGCCGGCGGCGATCTGGGGCATCGTTTCCACGATCCTGATTCTGTCGGTGGCACAGGGTGTCAGTGGTCTGCGAGCCACGCTCTCGGTCCTGACGCCGCTGTTCGTCTTGATCGGTCTCTACGTGTCGGTGTTGATCGCGGTCTTCGCGATCGGCGTCACCGTTCCCGCCGGTCCGGCCGGCGGCGCCGGTTTCGGGCCGTTGGGATCCCCGGCCGCTCAGGCCTCGCTCACGATCAACGGCCGGGAGACTTCGATCGACTTCGTGGCCGTGCTTGATCTCCTCGGCTCCAGGAAGACGCTGCCGGATCTCGCCGAATTTGAAGCCTCCGCCGGAGGAGGGAAGATCCCCGGGCTCGGCTCGGCTCCGGTCCTGACCCGGTTCGAGGGGCGAGGATTCGAAGGTTGGTGGGTACCCGGTCTGATGGTTCTCAAGGGACTTGATGCGGACGCCTTCGCGGTGCTGGAGGTCGATCCCCGCTCGGACGTCAGCCATGACCCGGCTTCATGGCTGACATCGGAGCAAGGATCGAGCCGCGAACTCCGGATGAAGTTCCGTGAACGGACTCGGGATGGTGTGAATCGCCAGGCCGGACCGACGATTTCGGCCGAGAACTTCCAATCGTTGTCGGAGTTGGTGGAAGGCGTCGGTGGAAATGCCGAGGATCTGGCCGCCGACGTCCCCAAGTCCTGGATCGCCGCGAGCCTCAGCGCGATCGAGAAGGCGTCGAGTCCGGAAGACTCCGGATCAATCGACGTGGGCAAGAACGGGAGCACGCCCGACGAGACTTCCCGGAAGGAGTCCGAAGATCTCCCCGCCCCGCTCGAGGGCGGGCCGGCGAACGCGGGAGGCTGACCCCGATGGGGTTTCTCGCCGAAGCCCGGGACCCGGGCTTCGGTCAGTCACCCTTGATCGTGAGGTCGACGATCGCACTGGCGTCACCGGCGGTGGTCCCGAAGTGGGAGCCGCAGCCCGCGCCTTCGCCGTCTTCGGCGGTCTGCTGGTGCAGACTCTTCGCCCGGAACTTCGACCAGTCCTCGACGTCGAGGTCTGGGGCCGAGGGCCCGAAGTGCGGCTTCAAGGCTCGGTAGTCGTTGTCCCGCTGGGCGGGAATGAAGCCGGCGTCGCGGATCAGTCGACAGATCATCGGTTCGTTCAGACAGTGCGTGGTGCCCGCGGACGAGACCACGTTCTCCTCCATCATGACCGAGCCCATGTCGTTGGCTCCGTAGCGGAGACCGAGCTGTCCGACGTGGGGCCCCATCGTGACCCAGCTTGATCCGATCGACCAGATGTTGTCGAGGTAGAGCCGGCTCAGGGCCTGGGTTCGAAGATACGAATTGGCGCCCGCGAGTCGAAGCCGTCGTCCGAACTGGGGATGAAGATCCTTGGTACCCGAACCGTCGAGCCGACTCACGACGTCTCCCGGGAACGGCTGCTCGGCGTCGTCCCCATCGACTTCGCCCCAGCCCTTCAGTCGGCCGAGGGGGGTGTGATCGGGCTGGAACGGCCAGGAGATGAAGGCGTGATAGCGGCCGCCACCGTCGGCGGCGAGATCGTTGATCGCGGAATCCTGACGCTGGCGGACCAGATCAAGGTGGTGGATCCGATCGCCGATTCCTTCGATGTGCCCGAACATCATCGTGGCCGAGGTGTTGAGTCCCAGCTCGTGGGCCACCCGCATGACGGTGAGCCAGGCATCCGCCGTGCACTTGCCCAGTCCGATCTTGTGTCGGACCGCATCGGCGAAGATCTCGCCTCCGCCACCGGGCACCGAATCGAGGCCGGCTTCGACCAGGGGTTCCATGACGGTTCGGATCTGATCCTTCAAGGTCGCTCCGGCGGGCTTGAAGAAGTTGACGAACTCGATGAACTCCGGAGGGCTGAAGGCGTGCACGTGGACCTGCGGGAATTCATGCTTGATGCGACGAAGAAGATCCACGTACCAGTCGAGCGGAAGCTCGGGATTCATCCCACCCTGCATGAGGATCTGGGTGCCGCCGATCGCGACCAGTTCCCGAACTTTCTGGAGCAGCTCGTCATATTCGAGGGTGTACGCGTCTTCGGCGGTCGCATCTCTTCGAAACGCACAGAACGTGCACTTGGCGGTGCAGACGTTGGTGTAGTTGATGTTTCGATCGATGACGTAGGTCCGAATCGAGTCGCCGTGGATCACCCGGCAGCGTCGATCGGCGAGGGCACCCAGATCGGCCAGCGGGA
>CAJWFU010000244.1:0-4797 GCA_913031315.1 uncultured Phycisphaerae bacterium
AAGGCCGAGCCGATCTCCGGATCGAGATCCAGCCCGACCAGTTCGATCTCATTCGGCCCCACGGTCTTCAGCAGCGGCACCGCGATTCGTCCATCCCCGCACCCCACGTCGAGTACCCGAGCGGCGGGCGTGAGAAGCGTGGCAAGCCCCTCGATCTGAGCCTGGGTATCGGCTTCGTCGTACGGGGATTGGTCATGTTCTGCATGCCCGGTCATGGCGTGGCCTCCGGTGATCGAGTGGCGGAATCCAACATGGCTCGGGCCTCCCCCTCCACCCGTCGCCGGGTCGCGCTATCCAGCCGGCGACCGCCGAAGCGGACCTCGTAGAAGAGGTCGACCAAGGGAGCGGCCGACGCCGCAAGATCGGGACGATGAAGGCGAACCGCTTCGAGGTGAGTACGAGGCGTCACGTGGGCAGGTTTTGGACACCCTGCCCGGGCGAAGGCCTCGAGCAGATCCAGGTAGAAGGCAGCCTCACGAATGATGCTGGCCGGAGCGAATCCGACCGCGACCCGCACCCGTCGTCGCCGACGAACGAAGGAGGCGACCGCCATGAAAGCGATCAACACCGCCACCGTCACCACTCCAAGCCAGATGTAGCCGGCCGGACCGAGCATGAAATAACGATTCACCCTGGCCGCCACACGCTGCAGTGATTCCAGCACGCCGCGGAGTCGATCCCCGGCGAAAGCCGACGCATCCTCGGCGAGGGCGACCTGCGTGTTGCTGTTGAAGGCGACGATCCGACTGTTCCAGAGAAAGTCGAATCGATCGTAGATCCAACGAAAGTCGTCAGCCCACGACCGCCGAGAAGCCTGGAGCTCCTCGAGAACCTCACTGCTCGTGGGGTCGAACTCCCGCCAACTCCACGGGCCGGTCCGGACTTCGACCCAGGCATGGGCGTTGGACTCTCGGACCACGTAATGGTCGAGGGCGTCGTCGTATTCCACCGCCACGAATCCGGTCAGCATCCGAGCCTCGACTCCCATCGACTGGCAGAGTGCGCACAGAGCGGAGGCGAAGTACTTGCAGTCGCCGTATCGCTGATCCTTCAGAAACACCACGATCGGATCTCGATCCTCCTGCCGGACGATGCGGCGGAGGTCGAGGGTGTAGAAGAAGTCGGTGCCCCGGAGGTGATCCGTGAAGACCTGGGCGATCAGTCGGTTCCGCCGCCAGGCCTCCTCCTCGTTCTCCGAGGGAACCGGTTCCAGCAGTTGAGGTGCCTGCTCCTGGAGAATGCGTTCCGCCTCCTGCCGCACTTCACCCACGGCGAAAACGGATGGACGCATGGGAGGCGCCGGGGACCCCCGGGCCGTGAGACGTTCCAGTTCTCCCTGATTCGGACTGGGCAGGACCTTGAGGCTGTAGGTCGAAAAGCGGCCGATCTGCCCGGTGGCGGAATCCTCGATCTCGAAACTTCGAGGATCGAAGACGAAGGTTCGAGCTTCGTCGCAGGAGATCGCCACCGGCGCCCAGCGGGCGAAAACTCGCTCGGTGGCCAGCGATCGCATGGTGACGGTCTGGGTGTAGGCCGTACGGGGAACCTCGAACGATCCGAATCGTTGATATTCGTCGATCTCACCATCGGTCTCGACCATTCGGGCTTCGCCACGTCCGGCCTCCTCCCAGCGACGAGTGCGAGGATCCCATCGGCCGAGCACCGCGCCACGGAGCAGGAGCGGCTGGGGCCATCGGATCGCCTCACCTCGTGGATCGCTCCACTGAACCGTGAAGACTTCCCGATTGCTCTGCTCGGTGCGATCGTTGCGATCGAGGTCGACGCGGGGCGCAAAACCCGTTCGAGCCCCGAGGGATCGCCCCCCCCCTTCGGTCGCCCGAGGGAAGATGACGAAGACCATGGAGGCGGCGACGAAGGAGGCGACCACGCACCCCAGCACCAGCAGACGGAACTGCCGGACAGGTGCCCGGCCCGTGGCCAATTCCAAAGGAGGCACCGGGACATCGGCGACCAGCTTCCGGCGATCGTCTCTCGCCTTCTCGTAGCCGGACTGCAGACGATTGAGCATGATCAAATGAATCGTCTGGGCGGCGAACGCCACGACCAGCAGACCAAAGAGCAACTGGAAGGAGTACAGCGCGGACGCGACCACCGCCACGACCGAGAGCACCACCACCTGCCGATCATCGCGTGGCGTCCGATTCTCGAAGAGACGCATCGTCGCGAGCATGCATGCGAGTCGCCCCACGATCGACATCGTGTTCTCGGTCGCGGGATCATCGAGAAAACTGATCACCATCCAGATCATGATCAGGACGGCGCCACCGGTCGCCATCCATCGGGGAAGCGTCCGTCCTCGCGGACCTTCGGCGATGTAGCCGCTGGCAATCGCGGCGACCGCCAGCACGAACCCGAGCTCGAAGGTCCGGAGCGCCACCGCATAGGCCGCGATGGCCAGCAGGACCTCGCGACGCAGGTGGCGGGAGTAGTGAGAGAGCGGATTCACTCGACCCTCTCCAGCATTCCGAACCCGGCCTCGGAATCGGCTTGCAGCCCATCGAGGCTTTCGGGAAGCAGATGCCGGGATTCCTCGTGCCCGAGGCTCGAGTCGACCCGGTCCACGTGGATCACCACCAGCGAACTCGAACGCGGCGATGGAATGGCCACGTTCTTCCGTTGGCGGGGATCATCCAGTTCGATCGCCCCCAGACCAGCGAGCAGACGATCGAGATGACGTCGCCCGGACTGTGGACGAAGGTCGGGCGTCCCCATGCCTGCGATGCGGAGACCGACCTCGATTCCATTTTCGATCCCGGTCTCGGCGATCGATCCCGCCAGCGTGATCGCCTTCTCTTCGGTCATCCTCGGATCGACTCCCGTCGCCAGGCGAAGTTCGTCGGTGGCCCGACGGAGATCCAGAAGGAGAATCACTCGACGAGGCGAGGGCGAAGACCTCTGGATCACCACGGGAAGATCCGCCTGCCGAGACTTCTTCCACGCGATTGACCGAACACTGTCACCCGAGCGGTACTCTCGGAGTCCCATGAACTCACCCTGATGCCCGAGACGGCGGCCGGAACGTTCACCGTTCCCTCCGCCCCCGAGCAGGCGTTCGAGCGCCGTGGGTGCGATCGGAACGGTGTGGGGGTGGACCAGGGTCTCCATCGGCTGACTCACGCCGACGCTCTTGCCCAGCAGGCCGAAGGGAAAGCTGGAACTCGCCGAAATCAGATCGAAGCACATTCGGCCACGCCGCCCGGGGATCAGGACGGATTCCGCGTGCGCCGCCTCGTCCGGCGATCCATGCATGAGCCAGGCTGGATCCGGCCGCGAAAAACGGGACCAGTCGCCATCGCTTTCCCCCGGTCGTTCGGCGATGGACAGATCGAACAACGGCAATCGATTCGAACCGCCGCGAACGACATATCGAATCACCATCGGGCGACCGACCCTCCCGTGACCCGGATCGAGCCGGCGAACCGACATTCGATAGAGCGAAGCGCCACTCACCAGCCCGCCGATCGCGATCAATGCGAGCAGAAGCCCGAAGACCCAGACCAGAATGTTGTTGGGGCGAATGGTCGCCGCGACCCCCACCAACAGCGTGATGCCGAGGTAGACGCCTCCCGCGAGATTGACCTGGTAGCGGTATCTCATCGCCGACGAGGATCCGGATCAGGTTGGAGACTCAGCGAAAGATCGCAGAGTCCGTGGGAAGTATGAGGTCATCGTCCTTGAGCTGACGTTCCGCCTCCACCCCAAGGGAGTTTCGAGTTCGACCGTCACCGCGTCGAATCACCACCAGCAGTCGCCGGCTGTCGGGATTGAAGGGCAGATCGACATTGGCCGCCGCGAACTCCGATCCGTTGCGGACGACGCGAAGTTCCCATTCCTCTTCCAGAAATCCCGCTCCGAACTCACCGATCGACAATCGGATGACGCCGGTGCCGCCGCTCGTGGCTTTTCCAACCGTCTTGCGGCCCAGCGACATCGGATCTCGGACCACCTCGACCGTGACGCCGGGGGCCGGTGTGTCCAAGAGACGCGGATCGTCGGCTTCGACCAGTTCCACGGTGCTGTAATCGCCGATCACCGTCCGTCCCTCGAGCACGTATTTTCCGCAGCCACCGAGCAGCGTCGCGCCCAGGACCAGCAGTAGGAGGGAAGCGGTGCGAAGAGCAGCGGCTCGTCCACCATTGGAATCAGGATGTTTCATCGTCTCGAACTCCGGTTTCCGGCGCCGACTGCTCCAACCTGATGTCGGTGTCGGAATCGCCTGGGTTGGTGGTGCCTGACGGTAGCAGGTCGGCAATCATGGACAGCAGACCGATGAGAATCATGAGGAGCAGGAGATAGGTCCCGGTGGTGCGAAGCCGACGAACGATCCGAAGCCGTCGCGGCCCGTTTTCGAGCAGTCGGGCATCACGCGGCGACATCTCGCCCGGATCGAAGGAATCCCAGTCGATCCCCGATGCCATGGCCTCTCGGTTGGCGAGCGCCCGCTCCGAATCCCCGATCGCGGCCTCGGCCACCAATACCAGCCAATCACCGTGACGGCGATCCCGCTCGACGCTCGCGGGAATCCCCTCCTCCGCCAGGACATGTCGAATCAGATCGGCCCCGACTCGATCATCGGCCCGCCGAATCGCGTGCGGTGGACGAGCCAACGGATCATCGCCGGCTGCGAGATCAGTGTTCGGATCCTCGGCGGATTCGTCGGTCATCGACTGGTTCCGATCAGAAAGCTCTCGAGTTCGACCGAGTCCTCGGGACCGACCGCATTCTGCCCTCGAACCAGACGCCATCCATCGATCTCATCCACTACGAAGGTCAGCT
>CAJWFU010000245.1:0-4789 GCA_913031315.1 uncultured Phycisphaerae bacterium
CTTGATGCGACGAATGAGGCTGGTGTAGACCTTCTGAGGTTCCGCTCCCGGGATCACCTCGCGGGTCTCGGGATCGGCCGGAAGAATCAACAGATGATCCTGACCCGCCTTCTCGAGGATGCCCGGAAGAAGTCCACCGCCCACGGCGATGCCGAGAGCGATGACCAAGATGGCGAACAACTGGACGAAACGATCTTTCATGCGACGCAGATCCCGGCCCGATCACCGAATTCGGCTCGGGCGACGTCGTTGAATACGGGCCGGAAGCCCGCGAGGTTCTTGATCCGAACGGGAACCAGCATCATCCATGCCCCGAGTAGGTGGCGAGTTCGCGACGCCGAAGCACCGTCCAGCCGAGGAGAAGGATCGTGCCGCACCAGAAGACTCCGATCACGAAGCCATCCCGGATCACACCGGAGATCGATACCAGCCTTCCTTCGACCACCATTCGATTCGGGCTCGCTTCTCCGAAGGGTCGAAGCAGCCATTCCGCCGCCCGAGCGACCGCGGAGATCAGAACCTGGATCCAGACGATCAGGATGAAGGCGTCCTCGTCCGGCCGGAACTGGGCGAGACTGGTGGAGATGAAGGGAGTCATCGATCCGCCGACGAAGACCGTGAAGGCCAGAAGGATCGCCACCGGGAAGCTGAGGAAGGTCGCCGCGACGATTCCCAGCATGCCGAGAAACGAAAGTTTCACCCAATTGACGATCATCGCCCGGGTGAAGTTCGATTCGAAGCTTGCCGCCTGCCAGAGGATCTCGAACTCATCGAGATCGAAGATCAGGGTGGCGCCGTTCGGGAAGAATCGACGGGTGTCCTCGCTGGGGGTCATCGAGAATCCCCCGTTGATCACCTGCATCCGGAGGGTTCCGTCCGCATTGACCAGCTCGGACGGAAGCAGCAGTCGCTGCCATTGCTCCGGAATCACCTCACGCTGGATCTCATCACCCAGCGGCTCTCCGGGAATGCCCGGAAAGCGGAAGACCACGGGATAACGATCACTGGTTTCCGAGCGACCGATGTGGAACTGATATCGCAGGGTCAGGTTCTGACCGGACCGGGCGGCGCTTCCCAGTCCCTTGAACTCGTAGATCCGGGCGTCGAACTGGCGGTTCTCATTGAAGCCCCCGGGCGGGACCGAACGCTGACGATCAAGATATTCCTGTCGGAGGCGGCGGACGATGTCTCGGATCACCACGAATTCATCCGACTCTCCGCTCTCCACCTTGCTGATGGTGATCGGATCGTTCCGGTACTCCTCGTACGCAAGCTCGCGAACCGCGTCCTCGGAGAGACGCTCGTAGGTGGGACGAATTCCCACCCGGGCCGTGAGCACCTCGTCGTAGACCTCGATCACCGACATCGGGTCATCGGCCCTGGTTCCCAGGTACTGGGTGAAACCGAAGATCGAAAGGCCCCCGATCAGGAGCAGGATGAAATTCAGCAGGCAGATCCCGACCCATTTCCCGAGCAGGTACTGGACCCTTCCCAACGGCTTGGTCATGAGCTGCCAGATCTGACGGTCACGAATTTCAAAGCTCACCGTCGCACAGGCGAGAATCAGAGTCATGCACGCGGCGATCGCATAGACCAGGGTCATGGAATCGCTGAGGAAGTTCTGGATCTGATAGCGGACCGGTTCTTCCGAATCGATCCAGAGCGGGATCAACGGAAGAGTGACCAGCATGAACATCATGAAGGCCAGCGTGATTCGAAGTCGCAGGCTCTCCCGGATCAACGTCTGGGCCACTGCAGCGATCTGCGTGACCATTCCAGGGCTGCCGTGGCGACCGGACCGCCCGGCGGACGAGGACAGGGACCCGAGGGACATCAGAACCAGACGAGTGGCGAGAACGAACGTGGTGATCAGAACGCCGATGCCGACGATCGAGACCACCAGTCCGTCGTACCCCGACCACCATGCGGGGAAAGCCAGGCATGCGGTGATGAACAGTGCGAGAGACGTCGGGACCGTGACTCCGGTCCAGATCACGATCAACAGCCAGATCAACAGTCCGCCGGCGGTCCAGGCGACGAATTCGGGGCGATCGATGATCGATGTGGGGAGCCAGGCGGGAATGGTCTCGGCGATGAGGATCGCGGAGATTTCCGCGATCTGCAGAAGGTCGCCGGAGGTCTCCTCGAAGTAGTTGGCGATGCTTGCTTGAATTCGAGGGCCACCGTAGATCCGGCCTCCGGCTTCGACCTCGCCCGATTCGAGCAATCGAGTCGCCACCGCCTCCATCTCGAGCTTGTTCGCTTCACGCAGGACCTCGACCACGCCGTTGAATCGCTCGCGGGCATCCTCCGCCGCGAACCAGACGCGACCGAAACCACCCGCGACCATCAGCAACACCAGCACGGTGAGCGAGATCTTCACCAACAGTCGGTCCTGGAGATCGTCAAGCCGCTCCCAGCTTCGCTTCAGGAGACTCACGACCGGGGCTCTCCGTCATCCTCGCCGAGCAGGTTGTCGATCACCGAGCTGTCGTGATCCTCCGGCTTGTGCGGAAGTTCCGTCGACGGTTCCTCGGGCCGAACATCCGAATCGTCCGGTTCCAGAAGGTCTTCGAGCACTCCGGTATCGGCCTCGGAATCGGAGGGCTTCGGAGCATCCCCCTGACGTCGTTCGACCACCCGGGCCTCCGGCGCCCGCCGTTCCTCTTCCAGCGAGGCGATGAGTGATTCGCCCTCACCGGCGGTCTCCTCCGCGCTCAGGAAGGAGGCCGTCGCACCGCCCTGGAGAGCGCCCGAGGTCTCTTCCGCTTCAGACTGCGCCCGGTTCACGATGCCCATGAACAGATCTTCAAGGCGTTGTCGCGGGCGTTCGACCGCGTCGATCGCGACGCCGCGACGCCGCAGCGTCTCTTCCACATCGTGAATGGCGTCGTCGTCGAGGGCGGAGGTGCTGATCACCGTGCGATCGGCATCCGCCAGCAATTCGTTGGTCGCGCCTTCCGCGTGGATCCGCCCGCCGTAGAGGATCACCATTCGATCACAGACGTCTTCGACGTCGGCGAGCAGGTGTGAACTCAGAAGGATCGTGGTGCCGCGCCGACCAAGCTCCAGCAACAGGTCCTTGACCTGGCGGGTTCCGATCGGATCGAGGCCGGAAGTCGGTTCGTCGAGGATCAGAAGTTCAGGGTCGTTGATCAATGCCTGAGCGAGCCCGAGACGACGGCTCATGCCCTTGGAGTATTCACCGACCGAACGTCGTTTCACCTGCGAGAGACCCACCATCTCGAGCAGTTCGTCGATTCGCCGCATCCGGGTTCGACGGTCCAGCCCGAAGATCCGCCCGTAGTAGTCGAGCGTTTCCTTGGCATCCAGATATCGGTAGAGGTAGGACTCCTCGGGGAGGTACCCGATGCGGGCCTTGATCGCGACGTCCGACGGATCGCGTCCGAAGACGCTCAGACGCCCGGAGGACTTGTGCAGCAGGCCGAGGATCATCTTGATCGTCGTGCTCTTGCCCGATCCATTGGGCCCCAGCAATCCGAAGATCTCGTGCCGGCGAATCTCGAAGTCGATGTTGTCGACCGCTCGGGCCTTGGCCCGCATCCAGAAATCGGTGAACGTCTTGGTCAGGCCCACGGCCTCCACCACGGATTCTCCGAACGCCGGGCGTGTCGTCGCCACCGCCTGATCAGGACTGCTGTTCATTCTCCGGACTCCTCACGGCCGAAGCCGCCACTGGCGTCGCGTTCGAGCCGCCGACCGGCACGATCAATGGTGATCTGGCGCGATCCGAGCTGGTACCCACTGAAGTCGGTGCCCTGCATCGCTTCCATCGTCCTGCGGTTCAGAGCACCATCACGTCGGGCGTTGGACACCTCGGTCGAACTCTTCATCTTCAGTGCCAGGCCACCAAGCCCGGGGGGAGCCGAAATGACTTCGACTTCCGGTCCGCTGAGCACTTCCTGATAGGCATCCAGCCACAACTGCCGGACCAACTGCCGAGGATTCTGACGATAGCTTTCGGAGAGGCTGTCCACTCGACGGGCGAACGTTCCCAATCCGGAATCGATCATCGACTTGGAAGCCCGCGCCTTGGTCAGCGTCGCCGCGGCATCTCCGCCGATGTCGTCGAACTCGAATCGCTTTCCGATCCTGTCCAGCACCTCGTCCGCGGCCACCAGATCGCCTCGCTCGATCTCGGTTTCATATTCACCGATCAGGGAGACGATCTCGTCGAAGGCGGCAGCCCCGACCGCCGCATCGAGAATGGTGGTGCTCTCGGTCCTCGCCATGCCGACCGCGGTCTTCGCGTTCTCACGTGAAGCGGTGACGTTCTGAACGCTCTTCCTGACGGCAAGTGGAGGAATTCGATCCGTCACACTGACCGAAGAGATTCGAATCCCAGAATCGACCGTGGCGAGCGTGGCCTGGGCCTGACTCCGGATGTCCCGAGAAACGCCATCACGATCGTCGACGAACTGGGCCAGAGTCAATCCGGCCGCGACGTGGACCGTCGCTCGTTCCATCGCCATCTTGACGACTTCGTCGGCCTGCGCCGGCGTGAATCGCTCGAGGAACGCGACCGCGTTCTCGATGGAGTATTCCGCCGTCATCCGGCAATGGCCGATGTCGCCGCCGCGAAGAAGCAAGGATCCGTCACGCCCGGGCCTGATCGGCACGTCGACCGCGGCGAATCCGGTGGCGGTCTCCAACGACTGATCCTGCACGCCGCCCGGACCGCTCTGCCTCAGAATCGGGAAGAACGCGGTGTTGACTTCGATCGTCCGCTTCATGGGTACGGTGATGATCTCGCCCACCGGATAGGGCC
>CAJWFU010000246.1:0-4787 GCA_913031315.1 uncultured Phycisphaerae bacterium
CCCGGACACTTCCTCCGCCGCCCATTCGCCGGGCGGCTCTACCGATGGTCGACATCGAGTCGGCACCGGCAAGATCACGGAAGGGTTTCCAACCCGTGGTCTGGGCGTCGGTCGACGGGGTCCACGCGAGAATCGTGGTGACGACGGAGAAGAGGAAGAGACGTCGAAGATTCAAGATCGGCATGGGAACACGGTACCGCCCGGCGATGGACGAGTTCCACCGGCTCCCGCCCCGATCTCAGCCGATCCGTCCGATGGCCTTGAACTGACTCATTCGTTCCGCGATCGATGCCTCATCCGCGGCTCGGACGCCGTCGAGGCCGAAGGCCGCAATGGTGAAACTGGCCATCACCGTGCCCCAGGCGAGAGATTCCTGGATCGCTTCGAAATCAGTCCGGCCGAGCCGGGCCAGGTGCGCCATCATTCCACCGGCGAAACTGTCGCCGGCCCCGGTCGGGTCGATGACCGCAGCATCTTCCGCCGGGAACGCGGGAATCGCCGCGACCCCGTCGCGATGAACCAGGATGGCACCATGCTCGCCCTTCTTGACCACCGCGAAGGTCGGCCCCATTTCGAGGATCTTGCGCCCGGCCGTGATGACGTTCCGGGTTCCGGTGAGCAATTCAGCCTCGGAATCGTTGAGTACCACGCCATCAACCTTCGTCAGGAGCGACACGAGGTCATCGTGGGCGATGTTGATCCAGAGATCCATGGTGTCACACACCGCGATCTCTCGATTCGGAAGCGCCTCCAGCATCCCCGCCTGAACCGCGGGATGACTGTTCGCGAGGAAGACGAATCGACTGTCCGCAAAGGCCTCCGGGACCGCCGGAGGCGTGTCCTCCACCACCCCGAGGTGGGTGAAGAGCGTTTCCCGGTTGTTCATGTTCTCTTCGTAGCGGCCACCCCACCGAAAGGTCTCGCCTCCGGCCCGGACTTCGAGTCCGGAGAGGTCGATGCCCGGGAATGATTCCAGCATCGTCCGGTGATCCGCCGGCCAGTCTTCGCCGACCAACCCCACGAGCCGGACCGGAGCCAGATGGCTCGCCGCGGCTGCGAAGTATGCAGCGGAACCACCCATCACGGCATCTGCACTGCCGGTGGGTCCGTGGATGGTGTCGATCCCGATGGTACCTGTGACGATCAGCATCCCGGGATGCTACTCGCCACCTTCGACCACGGGAAGACGACCCGGCGTCAATCTTCCTGATGCTGCTCGACGAATCCTCGAGACCATCCGATTCCAGCCGAGACTCCCATCAGTCCGCCCGCGGCGGCATCCAACGGCGTCGGGATCCCGAACGCCGAACCCTGACCCATGATCCAGGCGGAGATCTGGCCGGCTTCGTCGCCGCGGAAGGCCCAGAGCTGACCGATCGCGATGAAGACGCAGGGCGCGGCGAAGATCAAGACCGGTTGCAGACGCGGGGCGAGCATGCGGCCGGCCAGCCCCGCGAGAACACCACCGAGCGTGGCCGCGAAGATCGCCTGCCCCTTCGTGTCGTTGGTGGCGACGAAGAAGATCGCCACCAGCGCCAGGCCTCCGGCCAGCCCACTCCGAAGACTCAGAGCCCCGAAGATCGCCCGGGGGTCGAACACCTCCGCCGGCGAGGCCGACGGTTGATCCGGAAGCGGACCGGTGAACCGAAAGATGACCGCCGCGAGCCCGAGGATCACGACTCCCCAAAGGATGGTCTCCACCGCGACCACGGGGCCCGTGGCTCCAGCGAAGAGGAGATCGAGATGAGTTCCCGAACGCATCGCGAGCACCGCCAGTCCCCAACCCAGGACGAAGGTCGCCACCGCCGGATTCACCAGACGCCCCACCACGATCGCCACGCTGAGAGAGACGAGTAGACAGGCCGCCAGGGCCAGAACCGCTGGAATCGGCTCTATCACCACGGAAACCGTCGGTCCGGAGACCCCACGGAGCGAAATCATCCAGCCCGCAGCCAGAGCCATCACGAGTGACGTGATGATCATGCCCCCGAAAAGGGCCACATACCGCTGAAACGATTCGACCCAGCCTTCCGGAAGGGCGGCTTCGGTACCTTGATCGCCTGCTGGGGAACGAGTGTTCATGCCTCCATTGAACCTCGGTCCGGACTCCCTGACAAGTCAGGGACCGAAGGAGTCCCGTATCCTGCTCTGGGAGGATCGAACAATGCGTGACGCCAAGTACACCATCGTCCTCGACGGACGCCCCCTTTCAATCACCGAAGTTTCCGATCTCGCTCATGGTGCCGCGGATCTCGAACTGGGTCCGGACGCTCGAGATCGAATGACCCGGGCCCGGTCGGAAGTGGAACGGATCGCGACCGGCGACGAAGCGGTCTACGGCTTGAACACGGGTTTCGGCTCGCTCTCCAAAGTTCGAATCGAACCCGACCGGCTCGAGGATCTGCAGGCCAACATCGTTCGAAGCCACGCTGCAGGCGTCGGCGAACCTCTTCCCCGGGAAATCGTGCGGGCGATGATGTCGCTGCTCGCCGCGAGTCTCGCTCGCGGGCACAGCGGTGTTCGTCCCCTGCTGGTGGATCGCCTCGCCGACATGCTCCGGCTGGACCTCATCCCCATCGTGCCCAGTCGCGGATCGGTCGGCGCTTCGGGTGATCTCGCGCCGCTCGCCCATCTGGCCTGCGGTCTGATCGGTGAAGGGTCGATCCTCTGGCACGATCGACCGGCCCCTCCAGCCATCGCCTTCCGAGCGGCGGGACTCGAGCCGATTCGACTCCAGGCGAAGGAAGGCCTGGCCCTGCTCAACGGCACCCATCTGATGGCGGCGTGCGGAGTCATCGCCCTGACCAGATTCGACCGAATCCTCGAAGCCGGGATGGTGGCGGCGGCCATGAGTGTCGACGGCTGCCGGGCCAGCCACGGTCCCTTGGAACCCGAGATCCATGAAGTCCGGTGCCAGCCGGGCCAGATCGAGGTCGCGACCAGGCTTCGAACCCTGCTCGAAGGATCGACCATCGTCGAAGCCCATCGAGAAAACGACCCCCGAGTGCAGGATCCCTATTCACTGCGGGCGATCCCCCAGGTGCTCGGGGCCGTGGTCGACGCGGCCGCGGCCGTTCGCCGGGTGGTCTCCGACGAACTCGGCGCGGTCACCGACAATCCCCTCGTCTTCGGGGCGGAGAATCCGGATCAGGAAGTCCGCATCCTTTCGGGCGGCAACTTCCACGGAATGCCCCTGGCCATTCATCTCGATCTGCTGCGGATCGCGATGACCCACGTCGCGGGGATCTCGGAACGACGAACCTTCTGGGTGCTGAGCGGCCACGACGTTCATAATCCGGTGACCCCCTACCTCGCCGAGGATCCGGGCCTCCAGAGCGGGCTGATGATCGCCCAATACACGGCGGCGGCCTGCACCAACGAACTGCAGACCCTGGCGAACCCCGCCAGCGTGGCCAACATCTCCACCAGCGCGGGCATCGAGGATTACAACTCGATGGGCGCCACATCGGGGCTGCTGGCCCTGCGATCGATGGAACTCCTCCGCAGCGTGATCGCCATCGAACTCCTGGTCATGGCCCAGGCCCTGGAACACCAGCGTCCGAATACCAGTGGTCACGCGATCGAAGCCGCCCACGCTCGGATTCGAGCGGTGGTTCCGGCTCTCACCGAAGATCGGACTCCAGCCCCTGACATCAAGGCCGTCGAGCGACTGATCGAATCCGGAGAAATAGGCGGACCGAACCCCGAATGACCGGGCGGGACCACTAGGCTTGAATTTCGTTTCGTTCCTGAATGCATCCTTGCGAGAGAATCACGTTCCCATGCACACCGCCGCCGAAAACCGAGTGATCACCGCCCCCCGGGGCGCCGAGAAGACCTGTCGCACCTGGGCCGCCGAAGGCGCCATGCGGATGCTCATGAACAATCTCGACCCCGAGGTCGCCGAACACCCCGAAAAACTGGTGGTCTACGGCGGCCGCGGCCAGGCCGCCCGCGACTGGCCGGCGTTCGATGCGATCGTCTCCACCCTCCAGCGACTCGACGTCGACGAGACCCTGCTGGTCCAGAGCGGCAAGCCGGTCGGCGTGATCCGCACCCACGAAGACGCTCCGCGGGTCATCATCGCCAACTCGAACCTGGTCCCCCACTGGGCCACTCAGGGTCATTTCGATGATCTCGCCGACAAGGGCCTGATGATGTACGGCCAGATGACCGCGGGGTCATGGATCTACATCGGGACTCAGGGCATCCTTCAAGGGACGTACGAGACGTTCGCGGAATGCGGACGGCAGCACTTCGGCGGTTCGCTCGCCGGCACCCTCAGCGTCACCGGAGGCTGTGGCGGCATGGGCGGGGCTCAACCGCTCGCAGTCACCATGGCGGAAGGAACCTGCCTCATCGCCGACGTCCAGAGGGATCGCCTCGAGAAGAGAGTCCACGATCGCTACCTCGATGAGATCCACGACGATCTCGACGCCGCGATCGACCGAGCCATCGAACTCAAGACCGCTCGCAAGGCGATCTCCGTCGGGTGGCCGGGAAACATCATCGATCTTCTTCGTCGCCTCGAAGAACGCAACATCATCCCCGAAGTGCTGACCGACCAGACCTCCGCCCACGACCCCCTCGAAGGGTATTACCCGGTCGACATGACCCGGGAGGAAGCCGAGGTTCTTCGGGAGTCGGATCCCACCGAGTACCAGCAACTCTCCGTCGACTCGATGGAGGAGCACGTCCGGATCATGGTCCGGCTGCAGGAACGAGGGGCGAGGACCTTCGACTACGGCAACAACATCCGGCAGCGGGCCCTCGACAACGGCTTCGCC
>CAJWFU010000247.1:0-4742 GCA_913031315.1 uncultured Phycisphaerae bacterium
CGAGAGGATGGCGTGGGCGTAGGCGTCGAGAGGCGAGCGATCGAAGATGACGGTCTCTTCCCTCGACGCCGACCGGAGGCGACCAAGGCCGTATTCGATGATTCGACGTTCGGCCGCGAGAGTGGGCACGGCGGGAGGGGCTTCTCCGGTCTCGCGAGCCACCGCCCGGATCGGCTCCTCTTCGACGCGGGCGAGAGGCCACGCCTCGGCGAGATCGCCGGCGAGCGTGGTCTTACCCACCGATTGGGTTCCGGCAAGGACGATTCGGACGGCTTGGCTCCGGGTGGCGGTGTTTCCCGTTGAATCCACGGTCCCCGATGGTAAGGTCGTTCCGTATTCGTCGGGTTGTCATTCAGGAGCATGTCATGGAGCGAAGATCCTTTCTCGCGGCGACTGGTGGTGCCGCTTTCGTCGGCTGGACACGAATCGCATCCGCCCGTCCGAACGAGGACGGGATGCCTGACCTGCCAGCCGGTTTTCCCTCGAGTGTCCCGGTCGACCGTCAACGATTCCAGAACTGGTCCGGGGAGATCGTGGTCGATGACCTCTGGACCTGCCGTCCGGAATCCGCGGGTCAACTGGTCCGAATCGTCAACTGGGCGGCCCGGAACGACTGGCGGATTCGGCCCCGTGGATACGCCCACAACTGGTCACCATTGGTGATCGATCCCACGAAACCCGATCACCGGGTGGTGCTGATCGACATGACCGCGGGGTTCACCGGGACCGAGATGGACGGTGATCGAGCGGTTCGAGTCAAGGCCGGCACGTCGATGGAATCGCTGCTGACGTTTCTTGAAGACCAGGGGTGCGGTGTGACCTCCTGTCCGGCGCCTGGGGATCTCACGGTCGGAGGGGTTCTGGCGATCGACGGGCACGGCACCGGCATTCCCGCTTCGGGGGAGGACGACGTCGATGGGCGGACCTGGGGCACGATCAGCAATCGGGTCCTTGAGTTGACGGTGGTCTGCTGGGATGCCGATCGCGGGCGCTACGTCGTTCGAACCATCGATCGGACCGAACCGGATGCCGCGGCCCTGATGGTGTCGCTGGGCCGCAGTCTGGTGATCGAAGCGGTGCTGCGAGTCGAACCCAACCACAACCTTCGTTGCGAGAGTTGGACGAGCATCTCCGGGGCCGAGTTGTTCGGCCCTCCGGGTTCCGGCGGTCGGCTGCTCACGGACTTCCTCGCGGAGAGTGGCAGGGTCGAGACCATCTGGTACCCGTTCACCGCGAACCCCTGGCTCAAGGTGTGGACGGTCGAGCCGAGTCGGCCGTTCTGGTCCCGGGAGGTTTCAAGCCCGTTCAACTATCCGTTTTCGGACAACCTCTCGGATGATGCCGCGGGACTCGTCGACCAGATCGTCGGCGGTTCGCCTTCGCTCGCACCGGCTTTCGGAGGCGTCATGCACGCCGCCACCGTCCTCGGGTTGACCTTTGATTTCGCCTATGACATCTGGGGTCCGTCGAAGAACCTGCTGCTCTACGTGCGGCCGACCACCCTTCGAGTCACCGCCAACGGGTACGCGATCCTCACCCGTCGGGCGAATCTTCAGCGAGTGCTTCATGACTTCGTGACGAAGTACGACGCCCTCGTCCAGGAGTATCGCGATCGCGGTGAGTATCCGATCAACGGGCCGATGGAGATTCGCGTGACCGGCCTGGATCAAGCCGGCGACGTGGATGTCGCCGGAGCTCGGACCGCCTCTCTTTCGGCCGTCCGGCCCGAGCCCGACCATCCCGAGTGGGACGTCGCGGTCTGGCTGGATCTGCTGACGCTGCCGGGCACGCCCGATTCGGGTTCGTTCTACGCCGAACTCGAGACGTGGTTGTTCGATCGGTATTCCGACGAAAACGCGTCCTGTCGCGTCGAATGGTCGAAGGGATGGGGGTACACCGCAGATGGCCCGTGGCGGAGTGCCGACGTCGTGGACAATCGCGTGCCGGCGTCGCTTGGTACCGACTTCGACGCCGCGGTCGGCCGCCTGCGGGACCTCGATCCGCATCAGGTGTTCATGTCCGGTTTCCTCGAGGAGCTCATGGACCGTCCTTCGGTGGCGAAGGCTCGTCGCTGAATCCTCAACCGGTTTCGATCAGGCTTCGGCCGGTCATCGCCTCGGGCCGGGGAAGGCCGAGCAGTTCGAGCAGGGTGGGGGCCACGTCGGCGAGTCGTCCGTCGGAACGAAGACCGGCATTCCGAAGACGCTCTCCGATCACGATGATCGGCACGTCGTAGTTCGTGTGCGCCGTGTGGGGGCAGTCGCCTTCGGGATTCCACATCTGTTCCGCATTGCCATGATCCGCGGTCACCAGCAGGGCGCCGTCCCGAGCAAGGGTCGCTTCGATGATCGTTCCCACGCATTCATCCACCACTTCGCAGGCACGGACCGCGGCCGAGAGGTTTCCGGTGTGGCCCACCATGTCGCCGTTGGCGAAGTTCACCACGATCAGGCGCTCGCAGTCGGGATCGGCAAGCCGGGCGAGAACCGCATCCCGGACGCCGGCGGCGCTCATCTCGGGTTTCTGGTCGTAGGTCGCCACATCGGTCGGGCTTTGAATGATCTCCCGCCGTTCGCCGGGGAATGGATCCTCCCGGTAGTCATTGAAGAAGAACGTGACGTGGGGGAACTTCTCGGTCTCGGCACAGCGGAATTGACTGAGTCCCGCCCGGGAGACGACCTCGCCGAGGATGTCGGGCATCTTCGGCGGCTTTTCGAAGATCACCTCGATCGGAAGCCCGGTCTCGTAGCGAGTCATCCCCGTGAAGCGAAGGTTCTTCAGGGGCGTTCCGCGATCGAATCCTCCCCGCTCGACCTTTGACCAGGCGTCGTCATCGAGCACGAAAGCCTTGGAGATCTCGCGAGGCCGATCACCCCGGAAGTTGAAGAAGATCACGCTGTCATCGTCGCGAATCCGAGTGGCGGCGACATCGGCGTCATCGACTCCGATCGCGGTCGGTTCCACGAATTCGTCGCCGTGTCGAGACGGTTCCGTGGGTGACCCGTAGTAGGTCTCGAGGGCTGCATCGGCGGAATTCATCCGGGTCTCGGATGGACCGACGAGGCAGCGATAGGCCCGCTCGACCCGGTCCCATCGGTGGTCACGATCCATCGCCCAGAATCGACCCATCACGGAGACGACCCGGCCGATGCCGAGTCGCTCGATCGCCTCTTCGATGGTCTGGAGGTAGCGACGACCGGCGGTGGGAGGGGTGTCCCGTCCATCGGTGATCGCATGAATCATCACCCGATCGCGCGGAAAGCCGCGCCGAATCGCGGCCTGAAGAATCGCAACGAGGTGGTTGAGGTCGCTGTGCACCTGACCGTCGCTGACCAATCCCAGCAGGTGGACCCGCCCTCCGGTTTCCTCGGCATGGGCGAAGGCATCGAGTAGGGCGGCTTTTTCAAAGAATTCGTCGTCACGGATCGAATTCGTGATCCGCATCAGCTCCTGGTCCACGACCCGGCCGGCCCCGATGTTCTGGTGCCCGACTTCCGAATTACCCATCACGGGTCCATGATCGCCGATCGGCAGGCCGACATCTTCACCGCTGGTTCGTATCAGGGTGCTGGGCCAGTCGCGGTCGATGCGGTCGGCGATCGGGGTTTGTGCGATCTGGACGGCGTTGAAATCAGCCTGCCCGGGGTTCGGATTTCGGCCCCAACCGTCTCGAATGAGCAGGACAACGGGTGCATCGGGTGCGATGGGCATCTTTGGGGAGGAATTCATGGGGGGAAGATTACCGTGATTGGAGGTCGCTTCAGCGACCTTCGCTTGCGGTATTCACGGGGCGAGGGCTACGCTTCAGTCATGAGCACGGATGCCGCAACCAGATCATCGTCGAATTCCCCCTCGAAGAAGCCATCGGGTTCGGGGGTTTCGGATGGTCCCGCTCGACCCTCCGAAGGACTTCGAGCCCGGTACGAGAAGGTCAATGCCAGAATCGCCGAGGCTGCTCGCCGGGCCGGCCGGCGACCGGAGGACATCGTTCTGGTCGCGGTCACCAAGAACGCTTCGATCGACGTCATTCGCGAACTGTTGGCCCTGGGTCATCGCGACTTCGGTGAGAACCGGGCCCAGCAACTGGTCAATCGTGCCACCCAGATCGAGGAGTACCGGAAGCGACTCGGGGACCACCCCGAATCCGCGGGCTCCACGGAGATCACCTCGCCTCGATGGCACATGATCGGCAATCTCCAGCGGAACAAGGTTCGCAAGCTGGTCGACCATGTTCGGCTCGTGCATTCCGTCGGCAGTCTTCGGCTGGCCGAAGAGATTCAGATGCAGGGTGCCCGCCGCGATCAGCAGGTCGAGATCCTCATCGAGGTGAACCTGGGCGAGGATCAGAAGGGCGGGATCGCGGCCCCAGCGGTCCGTCACCTGATCGATCAGATGGACTCGATGCTCAATCTCCGCGTGCGCGGGCTGATGGCCATGGCCCCGCTCACGGATGATCAGTCCGTGATTCGCGCTGCTTTTCAGCGGTGCGGCGAACTCTTCGAGGACGTGAAGAAGCACGTTCAGGAATCTGAACGCATCGACATTCTCTCGATGGGAATGAGCAATGACCTTGAACTCGCGATCGAGAGCGGAGCCAACGTCGTTCGCGTCGGCAGCGCCCTCGTCGGTGAGCCCGTGGTCGAGGACGCCGAAGAGAGGGAGAACGGCGACGGTTGAATCCGTCCCGGTCCTCCCTCCCCCGGCTTTGAATCAGAATCCGTAGGCGAAGCCCAGGGTGACCC
>CAJWFU010000248.1:0-4726 GCA_913031315.1 uncultured Phycisphaerae bacterium
CTCGCGCAAGGGCGGTCATGTGCTGTGCCAGTTCGGCTCGATCGACGACAAGCTCTGCGCCGATGCCAGCCCCGGCGAACTGCTGTTCTGGCTGATGATCGAAGAAGCCTGTCTCGAGGGGGCTTCCGTCTTCGACTTCGGCGTCGGCGATCAGCCCCGCTGACTTTCCTTTCGTGGTGATTCGTCCCCGTCCCGGACGAACCTTCGAACTCTCGGTCTCGGGCAGCCAATCATCGACTCTCCTGGAGTCGACCACCGCGGTCTCCGACAGTTTCGCTGCGATCTCGCTCGCCGAATCCGATGAACTCGGCGACGTCCCGACCCGACTCGTGACCGCTGATCTGAATGGCAATGGCCGAGACGATCTCGTGGTCCTGGTGAATTCAGGCGTCATCCGAGTCTACGAATCGCTTCCCAGTGGCATCTTCGGAGCTCCAACCGAATACGCCGTCTGCGCCGAACCCATCGACGCCTCCACGGGAGATTTCGACCAGGACGGAAACCTGGATCTCGCCGTTGGCTGCAGTGGAGACGACACCGTCCTCCTCCTCCTCAATCCTTCGGGCGATCCCAGCATGCTCGTCTCAGGCCCTTCAGTCGTGGTCGACGGCGAAATCCGTTCGCTCGCATCGACCAGCTTCAGCACCACCACCAGCCTGGTCAGCTCCGACGGGACCGCGGTCACGGTCAGAAGTTCCAATGGACGAGGCCGAACCAAGGGATACGTGCTCGGTGGTCTCAACCTGCTCGAGGTCGCCGACGTCGAAGTCGGCGACGAACCCGGCCCCTCCGATCCGGTCGAGGAGGAAAACAAAAAGGATCCCGAAGAACCGATCGGAGTCGGTGGCCTTGCAACCGCCTTCGCCGGCGACGGTCCGATGCCGATTCTCACCGTGCTCAAGCCGAGCAGCACCGAATCGGGCTTCGAAACCCTCGCCAACATTCCACTCACCGGAATGGCGGTGGACTTCGCCAGTTCGGATCTGGATGGTGATGGCATCACCGAGACGTTCGTGGTCACGGCCAACGGCCACCTCGACCTGATCCGCCCATCGCTCCCGAACATCGGCGTTCGCTCGATTCACCTCGAAGGGACGGCAACCTCGATCGCCATCGGCGACATCGATGACGGCGGCGGGGCCGGGATCGTCATCGGACTTGCTGACCCCCCCCGAGTGGAGATCTACCGGCGGATCGCAAACTTCTCAAGCCCGACGGCGACCGGAGAGATCCCCAGAATCACGCTGGAACGGTACGCGGTCCAATTCCTGGAAGAAGCACCGACCGATGTGAACGTGACCGCGGTCGAAGGAACCACGGAGGAATCGGAAGTGATCATCGGTCTCCCGGGCGGCGGCTCCGCTCCCTCGGTCAACGTGACCGAAGTCGAGTCGCTTCCCGTTCCGGAATGCACCTACTCCGATTTCAACGGCGATGGTGCGGTGACCGGGTTCGACCTGGCCTACATCCTTGGATACTGGGGACCTTGTGACGCCACTGATATCTGCCACAACTTCGATCTGAACGACGATGGTTTCGTGGATTCGGCGGATCTTGGCCTGCTCATCTCCTACTGGGGACCCTGTCTCCCCTGAATCGAGTCCGACCGGCCCGTGCCTGATTCGGAGATCTCCCGCATCGACCGCTCACGACGAATCAAGGCGTGGGCGGTCCTCTCTCGGGTTCCAGACCGAATCAGCCAACGAGGGGTCACACCACGCCCCGGGCCTGCTAATCTTCTTTGAGGTGGATGCAACGCCTCGGAGACCCTTCGATGGACCACCGTGTCAAAGACATTTTGAACCGCATCGAGAAGAATCGCCCCACGGACCCCGGTTCCATGGCGAAGACGCTCTGTGGCAGCGACGTATCCCTCCTCGCCGAGGTCCTGCACGCTCTGGGAGCCGACCAGGGCACGATGGAAGTCTCGGTCCACTCCCCGCCCCCGACTCCTGAGACTCCGATTCCCAAAGTCGCCAACCCGGACAAGGCCACGGTTGAAGCGCCCCAGAGCGACGACTCGCGGAACGTCGCCTCCGGATCGAGCAAGGGATCCGAAAGGATTCCTCGCACCGGTGAACGAACCAAGACTCGACTTCGCCGCCCCGATCGCATCGGGCATTTCCAGATCGAAAGCGAGATCCCCATCGGCCGAGGTGGCTTCGGGGAAGTCTGGGAGGCCTTCCGGGTCGAAGGGGGATTTCGCCAACGGGTGGCGATCAAGATCATCTCCCGGGCGGTACCCGACGAGAAGATCATTCGCCGGTTCGAGCTCGAACGCCAGGTCCTCGCCTCGCTCGACCACCCGGACATCGCCCGTCTCATCGACGGAGGTGAGATGGATGACGGACGGCCCTGGCTGGCGATGGAGTACGTCGACGGGGTGGCCGTGACCACTTATTGCGATCGAGAACGACTCTCGATCGACGAGCGGGTCAAGATCTTCATGAAGATCGCCATCGCGGTCCAGCACGCGCACGAAAATCTGGTCGTGCATCGCGATATCAAGCCCGACAACGTGCTGGTGACCGCGAAGGGCGATCCGAAGCTCCTTGACTTCGGCATCGCCAAGCTCGTGAATCCCGACCTCGGAGGCGAAGCCGGCCGCGTGACCCAGGCCGGCGAGGGCGTGCTCACCCCCGACTATGCAGCGCCCGAACAGTTCACCGGCGAGACCATCGGAACCCGAGCGGACGTCTACAGCCTTGGCGTCCTCCTGTACGAACTGCTGACCAGCCGCCTTCCCTTCCACGACGAAGAACGCGGGTACATCAACATCCGCACCGCCAAACTGGAAAAGGAACCCGGCCGTCCCAGCGATGCGGTGTCGACCGCATCGATCGATCCCGAGACCGCCAGAAAAATTTCCGCCAGTCGGGACACCGGACTCGATCGCATCCGACGCCGACTCGACGGTGATCTGGACGTGATCATTCTCAAGGCCCTTCGACGGGAACCATCCCGCCGCTACGCCTCGCCTCGCGATCTGGTCGCCGATCTGCAGCGACACATCGACGGTCTTCCGGTCGAAGCCCGCCCGGACTCCATCGGCTACCGCACCACCCGATTCGTCGCTCGACACCGAGCGGGCGTGGCCGTGAGCTCGACCGTGGTCGTCGCCATCGCTCTGGCCGCGATCACCTTCGCGGCGGTCGCGGAAGCCAGATCGTCTCGAACCGAAGCGGCTCTCGCTTCTTCGCGGGCCGAGACCGAAACCGCGAGAGCCGAAAACTCCGAGACGATTCGCGCCGCCCTCGCGGGCATCGAACTTCAGGCGGCAGCCAGAGGTACGGAATCGATGGTGTCCTCGCTCTCCGAAGCCAACCGACTGGATGATGCCGCCCGGCTTGCGGATGCGATGCTCGAAAGAATCGACACCGCCCTCGAAATCGCGCCGACGGATCCCGACCTGATCGCGCGACGCATCGGCCTCGAACTCCAGCTTGCGAAGCTTCAGTGGCAGAGACGCAATCCGTCACTGGGTGATCGCGAAGACGGTGCCCGTCGTCGGGCCGACGTCGAGGTTTCACTCAACAAGGCCCTCCTCGACCATCCCGGTCACCCCGACCTGCTGTTCATCGCGGCGCTGCTGGAACTGCTCGAAGCCGATGCCCTTCCCGCCGCCTCCCGTCGACCAAGACTGGAAGCGGCGTTGTCACGCCTCTCGCAGGCTGAAACCGCTTCCAACCGCAGGTTCCCTCGACAACGCTCGATGATCGGCACCGATCTCGGTGACGTTCTCAAACGAGAAGGCGACCTCGAAGGCGCGCTCGACGCCTACGCCAGATCCCATGCCGCCCATCTGAACCGCGATGGGGACACGGAACGAGATCTCGCCATGGTGGAGACTCGAATGGCCGCGGTTCTGACGCTCCTCGGCCAGAACGAGGACGCTCAGATCCTCCACGAACGATCACTGGAACGCAGACGAGGGCTCGCGGATCAGGCGGCACCGACCGAATCCGCACGGGCCCGCCGTGATCTAGCGAACGGCCATTGGTATCTCGCCGACGCCCTCGCCGCCTCGTCGCCGGCGACCGCCCGACGACATCTCAAGCGGTACCTCGACCTCACCTTCGAGGTCGCATGGCTCGACCCTCTGGATCGCCGCGGTGCGGTCACCGATCTGATGACCGCGATGTCCCGAGCCAGCCGACTCATCAGTCTGCATGCTGGAGACACCGGCCCGTTCGCGGACGCGATCACGAGGTATCGGGATTCGATCGTCAAGCCTCGCCTGGAAGCGTTGCCCGACGCTGATGCTCGCAAACTGGCGATCCGCGCCGATCGCTACCTTTCGGAAGTCGATCTCGCACTTGCTGGAGCAGCCTCCTCGAACGGCGACCTCAAGCTCGCGGAAACGCACCGGGAAGCGATTCGGGGTCGACTCGATCGAACCCTCGATATCTGCCGAGCCCTGCTCTCGATCGAAGCGGAAGATCCGGAACTCATCGCCGAGATCGGCCTTTGCATCATGTACCGGGCCGCTGCGGAACAGGAGGATCGGGAACAGGTCTCAGCCTGGATCCGTGAGGCCAACGACCTGAGGTCGTTGGCTCGGGAGCGCCCCGGTGATGGCCCCCTCCGGCGAAAACTGGATCGTCAGCTCGAAGAGCCGGAGGTCTGAGCATCGCTCACACCCGGAACCATTCTTTTCAGGGCTGCGTTTCCAATCGCGGCAATCACCGCCACCGTGACCAGAAGCGTCAGAATTCCGACCGCGGTC
>CAJWFU010000249.1:0-4721 GCA_913031315.1 uncultured Phycisphaerae bacterium
TTTCTCGCAGGACTCGTTCGATTCTGCTTGATGCCACGGCGGCGATCGAGATCGCACCCAAGGCGGCTTCGATCATGGCGGCGGAACTGGGACGGGATCAATCGTGGATCGATGCCGAAGTGGCAGCGTTCACCGAACTCGCCAATGGGTATCGAATCAAAGGCTGATCGCGTCGAAGCGATCGAGTGTCCATCATCATGTCAAAGCCTCGCCCCGCCGCGTTCGTCTTCCCCGCATTCCCGACCGAGGCCGGCGTGCTGGTCGCGCTGATGTCGGTGATCTGGCTCTCTGGAAACGTTGTGGGCGGACCCCGTCATCAGGATCCGCCGCCGCCGGCGCCGGCGGCGAACGGGATACCCTGGCCGGTGGTTCTGGGGGCGAAGGTGGCGCTCGCTCAGAAGAATCGTCCGGTGGTGTCGAGGGTGGTTCTGGTTCCGGACCCCGATACGTGGCTGCAGGAAGTGGCGCGTTGGTCGCCTCTGGGTCAGTGGCCGGTGCTCTTCGAGTCGGATCCTCGGGCGGGGGCCTTCATCCGGGCGTTCCAGCCCGATGAAGTTCTTCGAGTGCCGGCGACCGAACGGAAGCTTCCGGCGGATCCGATGCGTCGCAAGATTCTGATGCTCGCCGCGGCGAAGATCGCCTGGGGCGCGGTCGACCCCGGCGTCACCCAGCGTGAGATCTTCGACGCCATCGGGTGGCGACCACCCGGGTTCGTGGTCACCGCCCCTGACGATCCCGCCTGGCCGGCGGCGGTCGCACTGGCGGCGGGACGCGGATTGCCACTGGAGTTCATCGACGATGAACTGGGGGAGGTGGGGGGTGAAATGTCCGAAGCGGCGTTGCGCGGTTTCGAACGCCGGCTGCAGGCGGCGGCGCAGTCCACGGGGTACGACTGGAAGGATCTCGGAGACGACCTCGACGCGATCGCGATCTGTCGGTCGATGCCGGGTCGATGTCGAACGACTCCGCCGCCCTCGGCCCGAGTGACGCTTCCGGGGCGCGGAGAGGGTGAAGGCCCCTACGCCACCGTCGACGCTCTGGCGCGACACGAGAATGGTGACCGTTGGGCGTATGCCGGTTGGATCTTCGGAGACGAAGTCCGCTCGGCATCGATGGCCATGTCGTCCTTGTTTCTCCAACGTCGAAACGTCTGGTTGGTCTCGGGTTATCCGAAGACCGGCGGTTGGGCGAACTACGGCGTCGAGGAGGCCGCGGTCGGTCTGGCGGAATCCGGATACGCGTCCCTGTTCTTCGAAGGAGAGAAGGCGTCCATCCGTGAGTGGCGTCGGCTGTTGCTGGGGACCATTCCTCCGGACATGCTCTATCTCAACTCGCATGGCAACTCGAACGAATTCCATCTCTTCGAAGATGCCAGAGCGATCCCTCAGGACATGCCGTTCAGCGACCGACCGATGACGCTGAGCATGGTGCATTCGTTTTCACTTCAGCGTCCTGACGACCCCGACACGGTGGGGGGTCGGGCACTGCAACGCGGGGTCTATGCCTACATCGGTTCGGTCGACGAACCGTATCTTTCCGCGTTCGTGCCACCTCGTCTCCAGGTCTTGAGGCTCCGAGCCGGAGTTCCTTTCCTGCTTGCGGGGCGTTGGTGGCCGGGGGAAGGAACGATGTCGGGCATCTGGAAGATCGCCACGATCGGCGATCCCTTTCTGCTCGCACCGCCACCGGATTCCGTACCGGTTCCGTGGGTTGCCGCGAATCAGGCCCCACCGGTGCCCGGTGCGGTTCGGGTGCTTGAAGATGCCAAGGCGGCCATGCAGTCCATCGAAGAGGATCCCACCCGCGCCGGCGAGGCGATTCGCCTGCTGGTGATGCTGGGAAATGACGAGATCGCGCTTCAACTCTGGGACAAGCTGGTGGCGGATCAGGATCCCGCCGCAGTGGCGATCGCGGCGCCCTGGGTGCTCGACCCGTTGTTCCGCGCCCGCCGTTGGCAGGAGTTCGTACAGGCCTATGAACGAGTTCCGCTCGAATCACGAGACGCCGATGCCCGCGACATGCTCTGGCATCTTCTCACTCCGAGATTGTCGAGCATTCGCGCTCCGGACACCATCATGCTTCTTCGATCGGAGATTCGAAGGCCCCAGACCGAGGTCGACCTGGAGATTCTCATGCCGCATCTGGATCGAATTCTCGGCGACGGTGCGGGTCAGGCTGAAGTTCGGCGTCGAATCGGGATCGCGAAGGATGCCAGGCGTCGGGCGAAGCTTGAGAAGCTTCGCTGACCGTCCTCACTCTCGCTCGTTTTCCACCGTGTCGGGCGTCGGTTCCACCTCGGCGGCACGCCTTGATTCCCGCCAGACCCGGTCGATCGGATCCTGTTCCCCGAGGGTGCGGAATCCGGTCAGGCGTTCGATGTTGTTGCCGTAGTCGACATCGATGTCGGGCATTCGAGTGCCGACCGAAGGATGGCGGTCGAGAACATCATCTAGCGTCGCGATCATCACCGTCAGTCCGCCGACGGTCGGATGAAGGCGATCGGATTGGAGAAGCCGGCTCCGTTCGTCCTCATCGAGCCGGACGCCATCGACCTCGATCGGATCATTCGAAGACAGCAGCGTCTGAAGTCCGTCGAGGGAGAAGAGCTCCACCGTGGGGCGGGAGGCCACCCAGGCCTTGATGCGTCGATTGGCTTCCAGTCGGACGGATTCCGGCGGAACCTGCCCACGTTGAAGGATTCGGCCCTCGGCGTCCGACATGTCGGGGATGTCGCCGATCACCAGGGGAATCTTCGCCGCGACCACCTGGTCGAGCAGGCGGAGCCCTTCTTCGAGCATGGCCATGCGGGCCTCGGGCGTGCGCATCGGCCGGGCTTCGATTCCGATCGAGCCGTAACAGAACCAGAAAAGGAAATCGATGCCGATCACCAGATCCGGCCTCGACCGAATCGCCCGGGTCACGATGAGGCTGCCGATACCGGCGGGATTGGTGAAGAACTGGGCCGTACCGAGGTCCGTCACGACCAACTGATCATTGCTGGCGGCACGAATGAATTTGGCGAGGGTGGTCGAATCCCGGACCGGTTGCCCGTTCTCGTACCGCCAGAAATAGGTCCCGAATCCGGCGGTGGCACTGGCTCCGATGGTGGCCAGACGTTTGATCGGGGAGGCTTTGGGGGCCTGTTCGATCGGCGGGGAGGTGGGGGGTTCGATCGCAGTCGCGAGCGAGGGATTCGAGAACCGGACGAGAAACGAACCCAGCAGGAGAATCAGCTGACATCGTCGTCGGTGTCTGCCGGTACCTGGGTTGGTGATGGAGAATTTGAGCATGAATTTCTTCTCGATCGGAAGGAGATCCGATCCTATCTGACGGGTCGGCCGTGGAACTGGAATTCCGTGAAAATGAAATCGCCCCGCGACAAAGGTCGCGGGGCGATGAGGTTCGGTTTCGGGAAGGTATTCGGATTCAGACCGCGGCGATCTCGAGTCCGAGGGCACGAGCCATCGTGGAGCCGAGGTCGGCCGGACTTTCTGCGACCGCGATTCCGCAGCTCTTGAAGGCTTCGATCTTGGCATCAGCGGTGTCTTCGGCGCCCCCGATGATCGCACCGGCGTGTCCCATCCGCTTGCCTGCGGGCGCGGTCCGACCGGCGATGAAGGCCGCAACCGGCTTCGAGACATTGTCTCGAATCCAGTGGGCGGCTTCAATTTCGTCCGTGCCGCCGATCTCACCGATCACGATCACGCCGTCCGTCTCGTGGTCCGCTTCGAACCGCTCCACCAGATCGATGAAGCCCGCGCCGCGAACCGGGTCGCCACCGATACCGACGCAGGTCGATTGCCCGATGCCGAGGACCGAGGTCTGCCAGACCGCTTCGTAGGTCAGGGTTCCCGAACGACTGATCACGCCGATGGACTTGCCGGTCGACGCATCTTCGCGAGCGGTGTGGATGTAGCCGGGCATGATGCCGATCTTGCATCCGTTTTCGAACGTGGCGTCCGCACCCTCACCGGACACGCGTCGCCCGGGGGTGATGATGCCCGGACAGTTGGGGCCGATCAGAACCGCACCTGGGAAGTCCTTGAGGATCGCCTTGGCCCGGACCATGTCCTGGACCGGAATGCCCTCGGTGATCGCGCAGATCACATGGATGCCGGCTTCCGCCGCTTCAAGGATCGCATCCGCGGCAAACGGCGGGGGGACGAAGATCATGGTCGCATCGGCGCCGGTCTCTTCGACGGCCTCTCGGACCGTGTCGAAGATCGGGATGCCGTTGGCGTCCTTGGTACCGCCCTTGCCGGGGGTGACCCCGCCGACGAGCTGGGTGCCGTAATCAAGGCAGCCCTTGGTGTGGAAGGCCCCGAAGGAGCCGGTGATGCCCTGGCAGAGGACCCTGGTATTTCCGTTGACGAGAATGGCCATAGTCCCGACAGGATAGCCGATTCCTCACTTGAACCCACGCCGGATCCGTCCGCTCGGGCCGGCCGAAACGGAGACCGCCGGGGGGCGTAGAATCCTGCCCATGGACCACCCCGACCCCACGTCCCGGACCGACCCCGCTGAATCCCCTCGGGGGGGCGGGATGACCTACGCCGGCGCCGGTGTCGACATCGATGCGGGAGATGCGGTGGTGGACCGGATCAAGCCGGTCCTCAAGCGGACCCACGGGCCCCGGGTCATGGGCCTTCACGGGGCCTTCGCCGGCATGTTCCGGCTCGATTACAACGAGAGCCTCTTCAAGCGGAACTACAAGGATCCGG
>CAJWFU010000250.1:0-4703 GCA_913031315.1 uncultured Phycisphaerae bacterium
CCGGATCATCGAGATTGACCACCGCCAGTGATTTCTTCGAAAGTCCCGAGAACAAGGTCGCCTTGGCGGAAGCATAGGACGCCATCGTGCCGTGATAGTCGAGGTGATCTCCGCTGAGATTGGTGAAGATCGCCACCCGGAAATCCAGGTCCTTCACCCGCCCTTGATCCAGGGCGTGACTGGATACTTCGATTGCCAGGCGGCCACATCCCTCCGCGACCATGCCGGCGAGGATCTCGACCAGTTCCAACCGCCCCGGAGTGGTGACGCGAGCGGGCCTCGAATGACGACCATCATGGAGTTCGATCGTGCCGACGAGTCCGCACCGTCCGACCGTGCGATCGACCAATTGCCGGACGATGGTCGCGATCGTGGTCTTGCCGTTGGTTCCCGTGATCCCGACCGTCTCCAGACGCCCCGCGGGGTCATCACGAAGAGCCCGTGCGATGGCGACGCCCGTCTCCAGGGGGTCGATCGCGGCGATCCCCACCGCCTCTCCCAGTCCGTCCCGGATCTCGGGGTCGTCGAATGCTTCCGGTGATGCCAGAACCGCCACCGCACCCCGCTTCACCGCATCACCGATGTGCCGAGTCCCCTGGGTCACCGAACCGCCCCGGGCGACGAAGAGATCTCCGGGTCGCACCTCTCGGCTGTCGTCGACCGACCGGCGCACGGTGCGTCCGCCCGGGGTCCCGATCACGACCCGGACCCGAGGGTCGGCGGCCGATCGGACCACGGTCTCGAGGATCATCTCCAGAGAGTCGTCGCCGGACATGCAGGTTCCTTGCTGAAGCGTCGTCCTCGATGCATCGACGAAACCCCCCGTCCGGCTCCAATCGGAGACCTCTCCGGGCCTCACCCCTCAGGACGATGGACGAACATGGCATCGCCATAACTGAAGAAGCGATACCGCCGCTCCATGGCGGCGGCGTAGATCCGATGAAGTCGATCCATGCCGGTCATCGCTCCCACCAGTGCAAGCAGGGTCGAGCGGGGCAGGTGAAAATTGGTCAGCAAGGCATCCACTCGCCGGAATTGGTGTCCGGGTTGGATCAGAAGGTCCGTGGACCACGCTCGGAACTCCGGTTCGGCTTCCGCCCCCGATTCCGGCTCGTCCATGGACTCCAGCGTACGGACACTCGTGGTACCGACCGCAACCAGTCTTCCGGCCCCCACCCGCCGGTCGGCGTCCGCCGAGCGCAAGGCTTCCATGGCCTTCAGGTCGACCACGCACCGCTCTGAATGCATGGGATGGCGATCAAGATCGTCGGCCTCGACCGGCTTGAAGGTTCCGGCACCGACCTCGAGCGAGATGCGAATCACCTGCCCCCCGAGGTCGTGGACTCGCGTGAAGATCTCCGGCGTGAGGTGCAGTCCGGCGGTCGGCGCCGCCACCGAGCTGGTCCGTCCCGCATCGCCGGCGAAGGTCGTCTGGTAACGAGACTCATCCTGCGGATCACGCTCGGGAAGCCCACGGTCCCGCCTCGCCTTGAGGATGTACGGCGGCAGGGGTACCAGCCCCGCCTGAGCGTGAAGTCGCTCCACCAATTCCGACGGCGGACGAGCCGGATCGGCTGGATCATGCAGCTCGACCAGAACCCGCCCTTCGTGATCGATGGATTCGACCCGCAGCCAGAGATCGAGGTCCGCACCCGCCCGATCAAGTAGGACGAGTTCATGGCCCACGCGAAGCCGGCGACTCTTGCGCAACATCGCCCACCAACGCCCGGAGCCTTCGGGTTCGGCCAGCAGCCCGTCGAGCAGCCCCCCGGTGTCACGTCTTCGACACGCGATCCGAGCCGGCACCACGCGGGTGCCATTGACCACCAGGCGATCTCCCGAACGCAGGAGTTCCGGCAGATCCGCGACCGTCCGATCCCGCAGTTCCATCTCCACGCCGTCATCGGCCTCGTCCGGTGGCAGTCGCACCTCAAGCAATCTCGCCGCCTCGCGTGGCTCTGCCGGCGAGGTGGCGATCAGCGAAGGATCGAGCAGGAAGTCGAGTTCGTCGGTCCGGAGTCCCATCGGACCACGATCGTAGTCGGCAACGGCCCCGCCGGCAGCCCGGGACGCTCAGGCGGCTTCACGGAAGGGTTCGATGTCCTCGAACCAGGCATTGGCCCCGACCCAGCCGGCGCCACACTCGCTGCACCGCCAGGAATGGGTCGCCCGTGGCTCGATGACCGACATGTCCGCGGTCATCGGCGGTGCCGGATGACCGCAGCATCCGCACCGCTCCAACCGAAGCACCAGTTGGGACGAACCATCCCGCATGACCCGATACCACCCGAACATCGCCACCACGGTCACGCCCCCCCCGATCAACGCCATTCCCATCAGGAGGAGCATCGGACTGGGAACCAGCCCGTCGGGGACGCAGAGCAGAACCGCCGCCAGCAACAGGATCGATCCGCCCACGGCACCGATTCGATTGGTCTGACCCGCGTTGAAAAGTTCATGGATCACGCCCCGCAACACCCACCGACGTTCCCGGCGATCCAGCCGCGACAGAATCTCGCGTGGGGATGGTTTCGGCGGAATCCGAAAGGGCCGGGAATGAATGTCTGAAGGCATGGAATCAACGATCGCATCCCCGCCCGAAAAGCACGAGCCCCTCTCGGGATTCCGTTCCGACCGGAGACCGCTGGTCGGACTCAGTTGATCTGGGAGGTTTGTTCCACCGACTCAGCCGCCCTCGTGGAGGGTGACTCGAGAAACGGCCCCCGCGGCTCTTCCAGGAGGGCGGGTAGCGGAGCCTGAGATCGGGAGCGAGGTTCGAGGAAGGGAATCAACTCGCCGGGCAGTCGCTTCAATCCCCGACGAGCGGCCTTCTGGATCGCGTAGTGGAGTGCATCATCTCGACGCCGCCTGACGGCTTCGGTGAGATTGAGGTCCAGCGCGATCATGGTCTCGAAGGACCATCTCCACGCGTGATATTCCTCGAGGCAGCGAGGGCGGTAGGTCTTGAACCCAATGGCATGGTGGCCGATCTCGTGCAGAAAGACCGCGCAACTCATGGGCCCTCGAGGATGGGGTGACTCGATCAACCGAGCCATCGTCCCATCCTTGTAATGAACCTGCCAGGCACAGCCGCTGGTGCTGGATCGCCATCGAACCACTCGAATTCCGTAACGGCGCTTCATGTCGACCACGAGTTCTTCGTATCGCGCCTTCATCCCGGTGGCGGAGGAGCGGGCGGATTTCCCCGGTGGCTCGGGCCGCACCGCGGCGGCATTCTCCCGGACCGTCGGCGGCGCCCCCGTGACCGGAGACTTGGAGACCGATGCCCGTCCGCCGGATCTCGGTCGAATCAGATCCCACAGGGTCGCGGGAAACCAACGGGCCGGACGCTCGGCGGGAGACGGGCTCAACGCGCGACCGCACCCACCATGGGCCGGAGCACCGTTCCTTCCGGAAGAGGGCGTCCGCGATGAAAATCCTGCCATTCGAGCACGCGACCCCCGGCGATCTGGACCTCGAGCAATCGGACGAGCCCCCGGCCGCACGCGACCAGTCCGTCTTCATCCACCGAACCCACCGGTCGCTCCGAAATCGCATCGTGCGAATCCACCATCAGGCGATGAATTCGGAGTCGTTCCGGCCCGGACTCGCCCTCGGGAAGCGAGACCGAGACCTCACAGCCCGGCCACGGGACAAGCCCGTGAGCCATCGCTCGCACCGTGGAGGCGGGCACCGAAAAATCGACCGTCGCATCCTTCCGTCCGAGTTTGGCCGCGTGGGTCACCAGCGATTCATCCTGGGACACGGACTCGGTCCGACCATCGGCCAGTCGCTCCAGGACCTCGAGCACCGCTTCCGGCCCCAGAGCCGCCAGTCGATCGTGCAACTCCCCCGCCGTCTCCGTGGGATCGATCGGCGTCTCGCGAAGAGCATGCACCTCACCCGCATCCATTCTGGAGGCCAGCGAGATGACGCTGATTCCCGAAACCGGGTCTCCGGCCATCATCGCCCGATTGATGGGCGCCGCACCACGCCAGCGAGGCAACAGCGAAGCGTGCAGATTGATCGCGAAACGGTCGGCAAGGAGCTCCGTTCCCAATTTCTGGCCGAAAGCGATCACGACCAGAGCATCCGGGCGAGCGACTTCGATCGCCGTCAGGGCTTCAGAACCATTGACCGCATCCGTTCGGTGCAGCGCGGTGGTGGCCAGGCCCCTGGCTCCAGCATCATGGTCGGCCAGGACACGGGCGGCGATCGGGGTGGGTGTCTCCCGCCGCCCACGACCGGCCGGCCGATCGGGCTGGGAGACCACCAGCGGGACCTCGTGGGACGCTGCGATCGCCTCGAGGGTCGGAAGACCGAAGGCACCGGAACCAAGAAACACAACCCTCATGATCAACCGCTCCTTTTTCCGGGGATCAGACGCCGCCCGATGCTTCGAAGGCCGCCCGCATCTCCTTGAGGGCCCGGCGGTGAACCAACCGATCCCGGGGACTCATTCGGTCGACGATCAACACGCCGTCGAGATGATCGAATTCATGCTGCCACACCCGGGCGGCAAAATCATCGTTTTCGAGGGTGAAACGCTCACCATCGAGATTCGTGGCGGTGATTTGGACCACCGCTGGACGTCGAACCGTCACCCGAATGTCCGGAATGCTCAAGCATCCTTCCTCGAAAGGCAGCAACTCCCCGGAAAGTTCCAGGACCGGGTCGATGAAGACCGTCGGCTCGGGGGTCTC
>CAJWFU010000251.1:0-4682 GCA_913031315.1 uncultured Phycisphaerae bacterium
CTGATCAAGGACGTGGTCCGGCTCCTTGCCGGCGAGGCCGAAGTCCGAGGGCTTGCCATCGAGGTCGACCTCGATCCCGGCGTGCCGGAAATCGTCGCCCTCGATCCGGTGAGATTCCGTCAGATTCTGATCAACCTCGTTGGAAATGCGATCAAGTTCACCGAACGCGGAGGTCTGTCGATCCGGCTCCGGTACGAATCGACCCGGAACGAGCTCCGGATGGAGGTCGCCGATTCCGGTATCGGCATGGAAGCCAGAACCTTGGAACGGATCTTCCAACCGTTCCGGCAAGCGGATGGCTCGATGACCCGACGATTCGGCGGAACCGGGCTGGGACTCTCGATCTCGCGGCATCTCTGCCGACTGATGGAGGGGGAACTCACGGTCGAAAGCCGGCCGGGAGAAGGATCGACCTTCATCGCCGCCTTTTCCGCGCCAGCCGCGACCAAAACCGGCTCTCAAGAGCCAGGAACGATGATTCCGCCTCATCTTCGGATCCTGCTCGCCGAAGATGGACCGGATAATCGTCGTCTGGTGAGTCACCTCCTCGGCCGCCTCGGAGCCACGGTCGAAACGGTGGAAAACGGGGATGAGGCCGTGAACAGGGTCCTTCAGGGCGGTTTGACGATTGATCTGGTTCTGATGGACATGCAGATGCCGGTCATGGATGGCTGGGAAGCGACCCGACGGCTCCGTAATGCGGGCTGCCGGGTGCCAGTGCTCGCACTGACCGCCAATGCCATGCCGGGAGACCGAGCCGCCTGCCTGGAAGCGGGTTGTGACGACTATCTGGCCAAACCAGTGCGTCGAGAGGCCCTGGCGGCCGCCATCGCGGGGATTCTGGCCGGATCCGACTCGGAACGATGCGCCGGTTGAGGCCGGTTCGTTGACGCTGCATCGACGCTGCCCGTAGCATTCTCGGTTCGTCCGAACGGTCGTGTGAGACCTGTTCTGCGACGTCTTCGCCTGGAGGCCTCGTGCGTACCGCGATCATCAGCGACATCCACGGAAACCTCGAGGCGCTTCAGACCGTCCTCGCGGACATCGACCGCCGCGAGGTGGACGAGATCATCTGCCTCGGGGACATCCTCGGCTACGGTCCGAATCCATTGGAATGCGTCGATCTGATCGCGGAACGATGTACGTGGAGCCTCATGGGCAACCACGATTACGCCGTCCTGTACGAGCCGACGAATTTCAACAAGGCCGCGAAGGAAGCGGCGTACTGGACGCGTTCCAAACTCGACCATGCGGTCGAACAGGACCCCGATTCGGGCAATCGTCGACTCGATTTCCTCAATCGCATTCGTCCGCGGGTTCGGTATCAGGATGCGTACATCTGCGTCCACGGTTCGGTTCGCAAACCGATCAACGAATACCTGTTCGAAACCGATGTGACTGGTGACCGGGTCAAGATCAAAGATGTGTTCCGACGAATCGACGACGACGTCACGATCGGCGAAACAACCGTCCGGGGACGCTGCCTCGTCGGCCACACCCACGTGCCCGGCGTGTTCATCTGGACCGAGGAAGACGGTGCGGACTTCACGCGAGCCGCCAGTCTCGGCGGTGGTTCGGCAGATTCCGACCCACTCGACCTCGACCCTGCCGTCCTCGAGGAAGCGACGACCGAAGCGGATCCCTTCCTCGTCGGCGTGCATAAGTTCGATCCGAGCGAGAAAGCGATCGCCAACCCGGGGAGCGTGGGTCAGCCCCGTGATCTGGACGAACGAGCCAGTTACGCGGTCCTCGACACATCGACGGATCCCCACCAGATCGAGTTCTATCGAGTTCCGTACGACATCGATTCGGTCGCCGAGAAGATCTACGCGATCGCCGAACTCGACGACTGGCTCGGAGACCGATTGACCGAGGGGCGATGAACTCAAGATCCCACCCTCGGGATCCCGAATCCGACCCTCCCGCCAACGAAACAGAAACCGTTCTTCTTCCCCGGGGCACCTCTGCCCCGTTCCGACCGACTCGCCTGCCAGCAGAGCCGAGATGACTCCCGAAACACGCCGACGAATCATTTCCGCGGTTGTCCTGCTCTTTGCAGCCGGACTGATCGCCCTCGCCTTCCTCAGACCTCGTGAAGAGCCGCCGCCGGTGGATGCTTCCGCCGTCGAAAGCAGCGAGGTCGATGAGTCGATCGGGGAGGTCGAGAACGTCTCGACGACGCCGACCCAGCCGGTCGACCAGCCGAAGTCCGTGACGGAGTCCGTGACGGAGTCCGTGGCGGACGCGGTGGCGGACGCCCAGGACCAGACCGTGGCCGAGGTGACGCCCACCTCTCCCGCCAAACCGAGCACCAACCTCGTGGCGCGAGCACCGGGCGGCGCCGTCACCGATCCTGCCTCCCTCGGCGGGCTCGACGCACTGAAGAATCGGTTCCAGATCACCTTCAGTCCCCTGGCTGCAGGCATCGAATCGATCGTCTTCAGTGATTTCTGGACCGAAGCGAAATTCGCCCGCGCTGCCACCCAGCACACCCGAGACGACGGCGCGACGCCACTTCCGGATGACGCCGAACGCTATTCCCTCAACGCCAGCACGTACGGCAGCGACCGAATCCCGATGCTGGCCGCCCGAGTGATCGAGATCGACGGCGCCCGCATCAATCTCTTCGGCAACGTCTGGGCTGAAACCGCACCCGGGGCATTCCAGACTGAGTTGGTTGATCCCGAAACCGGAGACGTCCAGTTCAGAATCGACCGCCGATTCGAACTGGCAGCCAATGGTTACGACCTCACGCTCACCCAACGAGTGGAGAATCTGGGCGGCTCCGAGACGACCCCCGCGAACGTCCGATGGATCCAGTACGGACCGGGAGATCTCGATCGTGATCGAGGATCCTTCATCGAGGTTCGACGATTCCACTTCGGGTACCTCTTGCCTCCCAATCGGGATCCCGCTCAGGCGAACGTCACGGCCAACGGTCAGCTCTACGAACGTGGTGAAGTGCTCGGACGGATCGAGGAGTGGTACAACCTGCCTCAAGGCACTCCGATCTCACCCGAGATGCTCGACCTCTGGCCCAACGAGACCAGTCGGGAACAGACGCTTGAACTGTCCTGGTTCGGAACCACCAACCGGTACTTCACTCTCTGCGTCCACGCGGTCTACGACCCTCCCGAACGAACCGACCGCAAGGCCGGCGGCAGCATCCAGTCGGTCCGTCCGATTGCGGACCTGAGCGCTGCACCCGACAAGCAGACGATCGTCACGGAACTCCACGGTCCAGTGAAGGTCATCGCCCCCGGGGCCGCCGCGAACTGGGACATGGGGGTCTACGCAGGCCCGCTCGAACGAAGCGTGCTTGAAACCGGCGAGCCGTACGTCGGGCTGAACATGCGAGACCTGATCGTCTACCTCATGAGCGGGTGTTGCACCTTCTGCACCTTCTCCTGGCTGGCTGACGGACTCGTGGTCTTCCTGAGCTTCCTGCACGGGATCGTCTTCGACTGGGCGCTCGCGATCGTTCTTCTGGTCTGCATCGTCCGCCTGATCCTTCACCCGGTGATGCGGAAAGGCCAGATCCAGATGCAGCGGGTGAGCCGGTTGATGACCGAGCTGAAGCCGGAACTGGACGCCCTGCAGAAGAAGTACAAGGAAGATCCGTCCCGCATGCAGTCGGAACAACGCCGACTCTTCATGGAGCGAGGGGTCAACCCCATGGGATGCGTCGGAGGCCTGCTCCCGACCTTCCTGCAGATGCCCATCTGGATCGCGCTCTATGCGATGCTGTTCTTCGCCTTCGAGTTGCGGCAGGAACCGGCGTTCTTCGGCTTGTTCCAGCTTCTTCCCGACATGATCGTCGGAAACGCGACCCTCTTCGGGAACTTCCTTGGAGACCTCAGCCGGCCCGATCACTTCGTGGAGTTCGGCTCACCGGTCGACATCTACATCACCAAGTTGACGGGCATCAACCTGTTGCCGCTCCTGATGGGCTTCATCTTCTACGTCCAGCAGAAGTACATGAGCCCGCCACCCAGTCCGAACATGACCCCCGAACAGCTTCAGCAGCAGAAGATCATGAAGATCATGATGGTGGTGCTGTTCCCGGTCATGCTCTTCCAGGCTCCGAGTGGACTCACCCTCTACATCCTGACTTCGAGTTCCATCGGCATCATCGAAGGCAAGCGGATTCGCAAGCACATCGATTCGATGGATCTCACCAAGCCCGTCCCCCAGAAGCCGGTGTCGGAGAAGAAGAAGGCTCGCAAGGACAAGCTGGGACGGATGTACGCGGAGAAACTCGAGGAGGCTCGGCGGAAGCAGGCCGCCAAGCGAAGTGGATCCAAGAAGTCCTTCAAGAAGCGAGACGGATGATGGAATCGCCGGGCGGTGACGGCAGTCACGGCGACGGCATCCCGATCGTCGCGGTGGGAACGGCGCCTGGCCATGGTCGACGCACCCTCATTCGTGCCTCGGGTCGGGGCGTCATCACCTCGGTGGCCGACCGGCTGACCGGCGACGCGGCGGGGGCATGCCGCGCCGAGCAACGCGGGTTCTTTGGCACCCGCTGGCGCCTCCGGTCGGAAGTGAAATCCGACCTTGATCTCCCCGTGCTCCTGCTGATCGCTCCCGGTCCGAATTCGTTCACCGGAGAGGACACGGTTGAATTCGAGATTCCAGGAAATCCCGCACTTGCCGATCGCATGGTGCAGGAGATCCTCGAG